>PFSX01000032.1:0-12028 GCA_002789275.1 Candidatus Huberarchaeum crystalense
TATACATAGGTCAGTTAGGTCATCATCTGAAAAGGAAAAATTTAAATTTTTGGCAGATTCTTTAAATATATTCGAAATTTTTTCATCTGAAATTTCATTATCTAAAATTATATCTTGCAATTCTTCTACATTTCGGTTGTTTAAAGATAAATTTGTTGTTTTAACCATAATTTATTTTTGTGCCTTTCTCAACTAAAAAAAATATAGAATATTAAAAAATATAACAAGCGAAAAATAGAAAAATCAAAAAAGAGTTTTCTGAGATGGAAACAGTTTTTCAATTGTAGAAGATATTCTGGACTCAGAAAACCCTGCGCCCAATAAAAATTCTCTTAACTCATTTATATTGCCTTTTGCTTCTGGAATTTCAACATTCTGGCTAACAGCTGGTTCTAAAAACAAACTTTTCAACAAGTCTGCTTCTTTGCGCGCTATAGTTATTGCTTCAACAGTTTCTAATGTTTGCGACCGCAAAGTTACATAATATTCACACCAAGTTTCATAAAATTTATTTTCTTTTACTATTTTTAGTGCTTTTTTTGGGCCAATATTTTTTATTCCATCATTATAATCAGTACCAACAAGAAGCGCAATTTCAACAAGTTGGTTTTGGTTTATTCCGAGCTCTTTTGAAATTTTATCAAACTCAAAATACTCTATTGGGTGATCTTTATTTTTGTTTAGATTTCGTACAACTCGTGGACATCCAAGCACAATCGCATCATAATCTTGGGTTACTGCTGCAAACGCCTTTCCTTTTTTAACAAGTTGCGTTGCCTGGGCTTCACCTTCACCTAAAGCTTGAATCCAAGGAATTCCCATTAAACTTAAAAGTTTTTTTGACTCTTCTATAATTGCAGGTGTTATTTTAGCAGCTCTTTTTGCAAATTTTCTTGCTTCTTCAAAATCTGCGGCTGCCAGTGCTTCTTTTCGCTTTTTATCTGCTTCTTTGCGGAAGTCAACACGCTCGGCAATTTCTTTATCTTTGTATTCAGAATATTCACCGTCAAACACATATATAAGTTTAATTCCTTTACTAATTAACTCTGCATTGCGATAAAAAAGCCCTGAAAGGTGAGAAGTAATATTTCCGTGCGCATCCATCAACAGCGACCCATCAAACTGAACAATTGTTGTAATAAATTGATAAATTACATTAAATGCATCAACAGCAAGGGTTTTTCCTCTAAAAAATTCAATATTTTTTGGCTCAAAACTCAGAATTTCACGAATTGATGTTCCCATATGATTTTTGCTTAGATTTTTTGACAAGATTCTTCCTCACACAACACTACAAAACACAACAAAAGCACAACTAATTTTACCAAACAAAACACAATCAATTTTTATTTTTATCAACCAGTATGCGCTCAATCACCCCATATGCTCTATAAAAAACATCAAACAAGCTCCACTCAATAACTCCAACATTGCTTTTTTTATTGTTAGAAACAATGGTTATTTTAGCAACATATTTTTGCCTATTGCCTGTTTCAGAGTATTTTTTAAAATGCATTTTTATGTCTGACAAATTTGTCTTTCTTTCTAATTTTTCGAGCATATTTTTAAGCAAGTTATTAGCTATTGGTTTTTCACTTTTGTCTAAACCGGATATTGTGTAGGTTGCCATATTTTATTTGTTAAAAACAAAATAAATAGTCAGAAGTATAAAAAACGAAACTAAAAAGTACTCTAAAAAACTGCCTGTTTTTATAAAACCCTTGAGTCGAAATTTAGAGAATGGAAAAAACAAAGCACACCCTCTTACAGTCAAGCAATCAGCGATAAGATGGGACAAATAGCCAATACAACCAAACAACAGCAAATTATTGATTCCTGAAACTCCAAGAACAAGAATTAAAATATAAAAAACAAACAACACAAACACCATTCCAAAAAGCGAATGCAAAATCCCGCGATGCTTAAAAAACCACTTTAAAAACTGAATTTTTCTGCCAAATTTTGCATTAGCTGAATCAAAGTCAGGAAAAACAGAGAAAAACAAAACAACAACCAAATAAATTAAATTTTCTGGCTTCCAAATACTAAATTGAAAAAACAAAAGTGAAAAAACAAACAAAACAACAGAAAAAAAAAGATGATTTATATATAACATAAAATATTTATGAAAACTAAAAAATATGATGTTGTTATTGTTGGAGCAGGTCCTGGCGGTGCGATCGCAGCAAAAACATTAGACAATTCTGGTTTGTCGGTTTGTTTAATAGACGCAAAACCGCGTGAAAATATTGGTGAAAAGGTCTGTGGCGATGCAATTGAAAAAGAGATTTTTGATTTCTTGCATGAAAAACTAAATCTTGATTATCCCAACAAAGAGGTGAAAAATAAAGTAAAGGGGATAAAGATCTTTTCTCCTGATAAAAAAACAATATTTAAAATAGAAACAAAAAACAAAGGATATCTGCTTGATCGTTTAAAATTTGGTCAACACCTTCTGAGGCAAATAAAAAAAGCAACTCTGATGGATAACACTTTGTTTGTGGATTTTTTTGATGAGGGTGTTGTTGTTGAAAGAAAAATAAATAATAAAACAGAAATTGAAAAAATAAAATGTAAAATAGTGGTTGATGCATCTGGTTTTAATGCAATAGTAAGAACAAAAACAGCAGACAACATATTTTTTGAAAAAAACATTGATAAAAAAGATATTTCTATGTGTTATAGAGAAATTAGAGAGCAAGATTTTGAAGATCAAGATTATTGTCATATTTATATGACAAATGAGTTTTCGCACGGCGGATATGTGTGGGAATTTCCAGAAGGCAAACACTTGAATGTGGGGTTAGGGGTCTTATATCCATCAATACCTAAAATGCTATACGATAAGTATTTAGATTTCAAAGGTGAAGAATTTAAAAACAGCAAAATAATTAAAAGTGGTGGTGGCGTTGTTCCAACAAGAAGACCTATTGACTCGCTCGTTGCAATGCATAATAAAATAGGAGTTATGTTTGTTGGTGATGCTGCTTGCCAAGTAAATCCTATTCATGGGGGGGGAATTGCGCGCGCAATGCGTGCAGGATATTTAGCAGGAACAGCAATAAAAAAAATTTATAAACAAAATAAAAATCTTAGTAAAATTTCACTAACTAATTTGTGGGAGTATAATTCAAAATATATGAAAAATCAAGGTAAAAACATTGCTGTGTTGGATTTATTCAGGATATTTTTGCAGAGTTTGAGCGACGATCAAATAAATTTTGGAATGGGTATTGGTTTAATAAAAGAGAAAGACCTAATAAACCTTTCAAATACAGGAGAAATAAAGTTAAATATTGTGGAAAAAATAAGTAGATTAGCAAAAGGTATCTCTGATTTAAACACAACAAAAAAATTTATATATACTTTGGAGAAAATAAAGAAAATAAAAAAATTGTATGAGGAATATCCAAATCAAGAGGGGTTTTTAGATTGGAAAAAAAGCATAGAAAAAATTTACATTGATCTGAAAAAAAATATGCTCTAAAATTTTAGATTTTATAATTCAATTAAATATCAAACAAAAAATTATGGTGAGTGAGTATGATGTTGTTATTATTGGCTCGGGACCGTCTGGTTTGAGTGCAGCGATTTACACAGGCCAAGCAGGCCTAAAAACATTGGTTGTTGGTGGGTTTGGTTCTCAACTTTCAGAAGCGCCGCACGTAACAAATTATCTTGGTTTTGAATCTGTCTCAGGAGTTGAATTGCTTGCTAAATTTGAAACCCATATAAAAAAGATTCCAAATATTGAACTTAAATTTGAAGATGTTGTTGAAATAACAAAAGGGCGCGCGATCATAACAAGCAAAACAACTTACAAAACAAAGGCAGTAATTATTGCTAGTGGAGCAGGACATAATAAACTCAGAATTAAAGGAGAAAATGAATTTTTGGGTAGAGGGGTTTCTTATTGCGCTGTATGTGATGGAAATTTTTTTAAGGGAAAGGTTGTGGCTGTACTCGGCGGCGGAAATTCTGCTGTAAGTGAAGCAATTTATTTGAAAAAAGTGGCTGAAAAGGTCTATCTTATTCACCGTAGAAATGAATTTAGAGCAAATCAAACGCTTGTTGAAATAGCAAAAAAACATGGTATTAAATTTCTGACACCTTTTGTTCCCCAAGAAATCAAGGGAAATCAGCTTGTGGAGCAACTTGTTTTGAAAAATAATGAAAATAAAGAAGAAAAAACGATTCTTGTTAATGGTGTCTTTGTTTCTGTTGGAAAATCACCTCAAACAAATTTTTTAAAAGAGGTTGGGGTTATCTTAAATGAAAAAGGCGAAATCATAGTTGACGAGAACATGAAAACAAATATTAGTTGGATTTTTGCGGCCGGCGATGTAACTAACACTTCACTTAAGCAAATCATTACTGCTGCTAGTGATGGAGCAAAAGCAGCTATGAGTGTGCGCGAGTTTTTGAGCAATAATTAACAAAAATAAATCACATATTTTTAATTACTATGTTTTCTGTAATTTTGCTATATAAATAATTTTCAATGCTTATTTTAATTTATACTTCAAAATCTTTGAAAAGAGAGAGTGAATCCATTGGCCGCGGAACAACAGTTTCTTTCCTACTGTTTAATCTATAAATAGTGTTTGAAAGAGACACTGCTTTTTTAAATTCTCCGTGATTTATAATTATGCGTTTTGGTGGTTCTGAAAGTGATTGAATAAAAGACAAAATATCCTTGTGATCTGCGTGGCCCGAAAACCCAGAAAGTGTGTAACGTTGTAATTGAATATCTATTGTTTCAGCCCCTCCTTTATTGTTTGGAATTGTAACTTTTGAAACTCCTCCTTGTATAGCTTTACCAAGAGTGTTTGCTCCTTGATAATTAACAAAAATTAAAGAATTTAGGGGATTTGACGCCCATTTTTTAAAATACTCAAGAACAGGTCCGCCATTCATCATTCCTGCTGTCGCCAAAACAATAACTCCTTGCTGACCTATTACATTTTCTCTTTCACCTGGTGTTGAAACCTTTACAAAAATAGGATCTAAAAATGGGTTTCCGTCACGCATTTGTCGTTGAAATGTTTCTGACAAAAATTCAGGGTATGCAGTATGAATTGCTGTTATGTCCCATAACATTCCATCAAGATAAACTTTGATTTTATGGTGTGTTTTGCGGTAATAGTTAGAAAGAACAAGCATAATATCTTGGGCGCGGCCAGAAGCCAAGACGGGAATAATTACATTCCCTTTTTGTGTAATTGTTTTGTTAATAATGGATATTAAATTGTTTTCAACTTCTTCAAAATTAGCACGAACGTCTGCTTCATGAACATCTGCTTCACCTCCATACGTGCTCTCAATAATTAAAGTATCGTTTGTTAAGATATTACTATCTGCTTTTTCTAGCAATCTTGTAGTTCCCCCATATTTTATATCTCCTGAATAAAGCACAGAATAAGCAGTATTTTCGCCAAAAAACATAGTAGAAACCATAGCAGAGCCTAAGGCGTGTCCTGCGTTTTTAAGTGTAATCTTAACATCTGCTGCAATGTTTGTTGTCAAATCACAAGGGAGACATATGGTATGAATAATTAACTTTCTAATGTCTTCTTCTCTAAATAAGGGCACATTATCACTGTATTTTGCTAAATCTAATTGATCTAAAAGTGCAAGCACCATCTGATCGCGCACAGGTTCTGTGCAATACACTGCCCCATTATAACCATATTTAAAAAGAAGAGGAAGAGCACCAACATGATCTAAGTGCGCATGAGTAATAACTATTGCTTTAAGCGCACCTATATTAAAACCAGGTGTATTAAATATAGGAAGCATTTGTTTATCATTATAACCAACATCAATTCCGCAATCCATAAGTATATCACTTGTGTTTGTTTGAAAAAGCAGACACGATCTTCCTACTTGACGAAAGCCACCCAGGCAAGTTAGTCGAACATATTCTAATTTTTTCAAAGAGTCAGCATATATCTGCTGGCCCGTATGTTTTAAAAATACTTTTCTCTTTTTTGGCAAACCCCTCAACATAGATAAAATCATATTTGTCATTGAACTTTTAATTGAAGGAAGGCGCGTAATTTCAGGAGTCCAAAAAGTGTTTGCTCTTATTTCTTTTATAAGCTGAGCTGCATTAGCATAAAATAGTTCAGGATGCAAAACATCAAGATAAACTATAGACATTTCAGGCTCAAAGTGAATATGCGACAATACAACTTCATCAGGAACTATTTTTTTTATAATTGTTTCTGCCTCTTCTATGGTTTTACACAATGAAGGTGCGGCTCTAACAAAAACACGAACTCTTAATTCAGACACTATTTGCGAAATAATAGGCTCGTTGTTTAAAAAAAAGTCCTTATTGTGTGTATAAACCACAATTTCAGCTCCTTCATATGTTATTTCGTGCACTACATTCGCAGGAATTCTTTTTTCTACTTCATTTATCATTTTATTGTTTTGAAATTTCTCTTTCTTTTTGGAGAAGATAGTTTTTGTTTTTTACGAGAATTGCATTAATTTCTTTTTGAGAAATCTCGCGCGAACCTTGTTTATTAATTATTGCGACATCCATTGAAAAACCACCAACACCTGGCGCGCGCCTTTTTGCTTCTTGAATTGCGCGCACGCAAAGCTCAATTCCTTCTTGCTCTGTCATATTATCATGGTAGTTTTCGTCGAGAATTGTTGTTGCTTGAAATATTCCTGATGACTTGCTTGCAGAATATTTAGCTTTATCTATAGCCCCCCCTCCATCAATGTCAAAAAGCTGGGGCTTTGAATCATAACCAGCAATAAGTCCTACAGCACCCCCATTTGAATCATCTGCGTTTCGCTCTTTTAATAAAATCCCTGCTAAAGATGCAATTGATTCTATTATAACTTTTCTGTTTGAAAGTTCATTTAATTTTAATTCTGCTCTTAGAATGTCTACTGTTTCTTTAATTGTTGAAACCACACCAGTAAAAGCACAATAACAATACTTATTAAGAGAAAATATTTTCTTTTTATCAAAAAATAAGGGATAGTATCCAGCAGACATAAGTTGATCTGCGCCTATTATTACACAATCTTTACACACAATACCAACCACAACAGTACCATGAAGATATTTAGATTTTTGAGATGAATTGTTTATTTCCATATATTTTTGTTAATTATGTAAAATATATTTTAATTGTTTAAAATTAAATTAAAATAAATTGTTTTAAGCTAAATGGGGTGTGTTTTAGGTGTTTAAAATAAATTGTTTTAAGCTAAATGGGGTGTGTTTTAGGTGTTTAAAATAAATTGTTTGTGCTAACTATAAAAAATATATGCTTCAACAAGAGAAAAAACGCCAGCAAGCATTACAAATCCTAAAAACAAATTTTATAAATTCTTTTTTAGAAAATAAATTACACCCCCAAATAAAAGGGCGGGTTATTAACGAGACAAAAAATTCCTTTCTTGTTGAAACAAATCAAGGAGAAAAGCGCACACTAAAGCAAAACAATATTTTTACTTTTACTTTCCAAGACAAGAAAAAATATAAAATCAATGGAAATTTGTTGGTTGGCAATATTTGGGAGCGCCTAAAAAAATATTGAAAATAGATGTTTTATAAAAAAATTATGGAAAAACTAATTTTATATACAGGGGTGCATTGTCCAAAATGTCTGCGCGCAAGAAAGATAGTTAGAAGCTTTGCAGATGCAAACAATTTAAAAGAAGGTATTGATTTTGTTGAGAAATTGATTGATGGTGAAAATCTGCCAATAGGCGAAATAGAACTCGAAAATATGAAACTAAAAATTGTAAGCAATGAAAGTCAAGTAAATGGAAAATTTTGTGTTGTGGCAAACCCAGATGTATTTTTAGAAGCGCTTCAATACCAAATAGCAAGTGTGCCTGCAATATATTATAAAGGCATTATTGTTTTTGGTGATGATATTTGCGAAGAAAAATTAAAAGAAATATATAAATAATAGCATTTGAAAAAGAAAATTATAAAAAAGTTAATGGTTTTTAAATATCCTTATATAATAATTTATGCTCTCTTTTAGAAAAAAGGAGAGGGCGCGATGTTAAGCCATTTTTTGGAGATTAATATGCTTCGTTTAGTCATTTTTTCCCCCAACATATGTGTTTGCTATTCGCGCCCAAGCCTGCTTTTGCTATATTTTTAGCAAAAAACTATAAAATATATATTTTGTTGTTTTTGAACAACAAATATATTTAATTCTGAACATCAATCAAACAGCAGTTAAATTTTAAAAAATTTTCATTCTGCTTTGCTTAGGCAAAAATAGTAAAACCTTTATGCAAAGGCATCCAAACAAATGTTTGACTCTTTGCTAAAAGCAAAGGCATCTTTGTTTTAATGCATGTTTGTCTTTGTCCGTTCTGAGAACAGGTATACCTTTGCTCTTTCATAATTGTTTTATAATAGGTTATTTAAAAAGCCCAACAATATATTGAAAGGTGTGTTGTTTTTATATTTAATTCTTCAAATTTTATATTTAATTCTTCAAATAAAGCGCGCTATTTTTTCACTTAATTATTCAAACAAAAATTATGATTAGTAAACTTTTATGGGCAGGAATGCTTGATTTTTCTACTGTTGATTATCCTGGAAAACTGTGTGCTGTTATATTTTTGGGGGGATGTCCATTTCGTTGTCCCTGGTGCCATAGTCCTGAACTTGCGACTGCAGATACGCAGACATGCAAAGAAAAAAGTGTTAGTGAAATTGTTAAGCAGTTAAAGCAAAACTTTGTAATTGACGCAGTATCAATAACTGGTGGAGAACCCTTATTACAACCATCAACAATAAATTTATTAGAAACAATCAAAAATCAAACGACTTTACTGACAAAAATAGACACTACTTGCTTTTTTCCCGAGCAATTGGAAAAGGCGTTGCCGTTTCTTGACGCGATTTCAATAGACATAAAAGCACCACTCAACGAAAAATATAGTAAAGCAACAGGCAGAAATGATTGGGAGCTTGTTATAAATAATTTGAAGCGCGCGCACAATATTTTAAAAAATTGGAAACGCAGCAACCCTTCTTTTATGCTTGAAGTAAGAACTACAATTGTACCAGAAATAAACAATAAAACAGAAGATATCGAGCAAATCAGCCACCAAATTGCGTATTTGAATGCTGATATATATACTCTTCAACAATTCAGACCAACAAAAACCCTTGACAAAGCATATGAAGCAAAAGAACAGATTAGTCGAGAGAAAATAGTTGAATGGGCTAAGATAGCAAAAACTATTCTGCCAAACACAAAAGTCAGACTTATAACAAAAGAAAAAGGATTTGAATATATTTAATTTATCTATAAACAGCACCCCTTTGAACAACAATTTATTATTTCTTGTTTTGCCTATTAATTTGATCTTTTTTTGAGCAGTTTTTCAAAGAATTTCTCAATTGCGCGGTTTGCTTTTCCTTTTTATGGCAGCTCTTTTATAGATAAAAAAAATCTGTTGTTTTGAATCTTGGAAATCTCTGTTTTGTTTGCATTTGACTTAACTTTAAGATTTATATAAATCCTTGAAAATCCAGCAAAATGTTAATAATTTGGATTATTTCTTCTTCAGAGTTTATATTTTTTGTAAATTAAAGGTTAATTGGTTTGCTTTGTCTTTAAAGACCTATTTATTTACTAAATATTGTGTTTTTTCTCTTAGCAAAGAATCTTGTCTTTGTCTTTTTTCATATTTTTTTGTTAATTTTACTAATATTTTGCAACAACACAATAAGCAACAGTATTTTTTATTTGCATTTATATTATGTTTGTTTAAAAAGGAAACACACTTTGAATAAACAAAACAAACGCAAAAAACTGCTGATTAAAAATGTTCGCTAAAAGCAATGCAAAAACCAAAAAATAAATAGAAAATTTAAGATAATGTATTGCTTTTGTATTTTTCACGAGCAGATTTAGCAAATCCTCACAAATATAGCCACCATCTAATGGCTTTAGAGGAAGAAGATTAAACAAACCAACAAACAAATTAATAACAAATAACCAACAAAGCAAGAAAAAAACATTGTTCTCAAATGTTGGCGCATAATATCCATATTTTAGCAAAGGTAAATTCAAATGCAAATTAAAAAAATTAACAACATTCATAACAAGCGTGTTTTTGTCTGAAAAAAGTGAAAACATTATCCCTATGCTTGTTTTATTTGTTGTTGGGTTTTTTATAAAAGAAAAATTATATTCGCCAGCAGATGTTAGTAATGTTGCGTTTTGTCCTGGTTTAAATTTACTTGTGCTGTTATACAAACTTGCATAATCAGAGATTTGATACTCTTGTTCGTTGCAGCGCAATTTGTAAATCACCACATTTTGCGACACATTTAAACCATCTAAAGATGGATTGCAAATTGTATTATGGGGTTGCTCTGATTCTAATTGCTCAATGTTTTCGCAATATGTCACATTTGAAATAAGAACACCCTGGGGACTAATACTAGATATTGCAGCAAACAATGTTATAAAAACAAAAGTTAGCACGCCTATAATTAAGATGTTTGCTCCAGGACCTGCTGCAAAAATCCGCATTCTATTCAAAATTGTTGTTTTAGCCACTTGTTTTTCGTCAGGTGCTGTAAAAGCTCCAATAGGACCAATAGGAACAGGACCTATACCTATAAATGCAAGACCTAACTCCCTTACTTTAATTTTTTGTGCTGTTGCTACAAAAGCGTGCGCAAGCTCGTGAAAAATAAGCAGCAAAACAATACAAATAAGAAAGATGTGCCAAGAAATAGAAAGTACATACGGCGAATCAACTTCAATAGGCAACAATATTTTAACAGCAGGCCCTGCAATTTCAGGGTGACTAAAATAAATTTGAAGATTCAATATTAACAAATAAACCATAATAACACTGCAAACAATCCCAACAACAATTGAAACATTGCCAAACCATTTAAAAAATTTACTGTGTTTTTGTCCAAATTGTTTTATAAAATTAGTTCCTTTTTTTGTAGGAAGAAGTAAGAAAATACCTTCTTTCCGCCAAGATTTACGCGTCAAAAAATAAATCGCTGTAAATAGTGCAACCCAACCAAGCAGATAAAGCCAAGACATAAACTTATTTGTAAGATTATAAAAAGTTGGTTTAGAGCTTTGTATAAACTTTTTACAGAGCAAAAAATGCGATTGTAGTGGTCTGTTTATGATTTTATAAATTGCTTTTATAACCCTGTCTTTAATTTTAAAGATTGTAGTGGTCTGTTTATGATTTTATAAATTGCTTTTATAACCCTGTCTTTAATTTTAAAAATATTATGTTTGTATTAGTGGGTTTGGGTTTGAAGTTAGAACACCTAACTCTCGAAGCTTTGGAAATTATTAAGGCGTGCGACAAAGTTTTTTTAGAGAAATATACTTTAGATATTAGTTATGATTTTGACGCTTTGACTAAGCTGACTGGAAAAAACATCAAATTAATTGAAAGAAAAGATGTTGAATCATACTCTTTTTTGCCTCTTTCTGAAGAAAAAGATAAAAAAACAAATAAAAATGTGGCTTTGCTTGTTTTTGGAGACCCTTTAATAGCTACAACACACACAGAATTGCTTTTAGAAGCAAAACAACGTGGCCTTGAAACCCGAATAATTCACAATATTTCTATTCTTAATGTTATAAGCAGAACTGGCTTGCAACCATACAAATTCGGAAAAATAGCTTCTATTCCTTTTTGGCAAGAAAACATTGAATATAGGCCCTGCGGATTTTATAATTTGCTTGAACAAAATCAAAAAATCGGCGCTCACACGCTTTTTTTGTTAGATTTAAATCCAATAGACAACAAATATTTAAGCCCTGGCCTCGCAATCGAGATGCTGATAAAATGCGAGATGTTGAAAAAAAAGCAAATTATTAATGAAGACACTTTGTTTATTGTTTGCTCTCGCCTCTGCTCAAATACAGAAAAAATTGTTGTTGGAAAATACAATAAAATAAAATCAATAGGGTTTGGTCTTCCACCCCACTGCATAATTATTCCCAGCCCACCACATTTTAAAGAACAAGAGTTT
>PFSX01000032.1:12135-12547 GCA_002789275.1 Candidatus Huberarchaeum crystalense
CCAAATACTCTTATTTCCTTCATCCATAAAGATGCAGGTAAATCAATAACAATCAGTTTCAGAAACTTCTTTATTAAAAGATAAAATCCAAAATCAGTCCCGATTCCGGGCTTATGAATTCTCAGATTTTTGAATCCTGTTAAGACTGCTGTATAAAACCAGGGGCCCAATCCCATAAGCATTGAGAATCCGAAAATAAAGAAATCTTTCCTGAAAAATGAATGCCTTTCAGAGATAATCAGGAAAAGCAGTATGCTTAAAAATGCAGCAATAAAAATATAATCAAAATAAATCCCGAACCCTGAAACAAGACCTGCTAAAATTATATACTTACTCTTATCTTTTTCCTTTTCAAGATAATGAAAAATTAAATAGAAAAGCAGAGCGGACAATAAAATTGATTCATTATGAT
>PFSX01000026.1 GCA_002789275.1 Candidatus Huberarchaeum crystalense
TCTGTTTATATAAAACATAGTCTGGTTTTGCTTATCATAAAATTATATTAATAATATACTATTATTATAATCTATTTGCGAGAATAAACTTAATTTTATGCCATTATATTTCTGATTTTTCTTATGCGTTAAAATTATAATAATAAAGTTATGATTTTTTGTAATAAATGTGGGGGGTTGTGCAGTTCAAGAAAACAAGGAGAAAAAACTATTTTTGTGTGTAGGTGCTGCGGAACAGAGCAAACAGAAAAAAAAGGTCACGTTAAAGCTTGCATTATTTGCGAAAGCATAGAAAAAAGTGAGAAAAAAGTTAGTATATTTAATGAAGATATTGAAACAAAGAAACTTCCAACAGTCAAACATGGATGCCCGAAATGCTCTAATTTAAAAGCAGTTTTTTGGATGAAGCAAACGCGCGCGAGCGATGAACCACCAACAAGATTTTATAAATGTTTAAAATGTGGGTATATTAGTAGAGAATATGAGTAAATAATAGGTGTGTTTTAGTTTAAAAAATAAGGATTAAAAAAAGAACTAAGAGAAAATTAAAGTTTGTTTAAAAACTTTTGGTTTTAGAAAACGCTGGCTTTTTGTGAAAAGTTTTTGTTTTGGTTTTTTCTTTTTCAAATTCTGTTTGCTTTTTTAGGTGGTGTATTTTTGCGCAACTTGGACAAGCAAAGCTCTTAACAGCAAAAACATCCATAACTCCTTCTCTAATTACAATATTTGGAGAAAATCGTTTTAGTATAGGTACTGCCTTATATTTATTAAAGGATCTACTACAAAAAACACATCTTACTGTTTGTTCGCTGCCGCGTACTGCTTGATGAGTATATCCTCTCCGCAAGCTAAAATTCTTAGTGTGTCGTTTTTTTGGTACAACCATAATATTTTTATGGTGCTGCAACAAATACAAAAACAAATAACAAAATTATGGTTAATGAAAAATTATATGAAGAAATTATTGTATTTGATGAAAAGCGCGCAGCAACAATAATAGGAAACAAGGGAGAAACAAAAGCAAAAATTGAAAAAATAACACATACAGTTATAGAGATAAATAAAGGAATCGCAAAAATAAGTGGCAAAGACATATTAAACATAGAAACAGCAGTAAATATACTTTCTGCAATCTCTATAGGATTTACACCCAATAATGCAATTAAACTTAAAGAGCTAGATGTTTTTTTAACACAAATATCTTTTAAACACAAAAACAAAAACCGTCAAAAAGTTATTGCTGGCAGAATTATTGGCAAGCAAGGAAAAATACGAAAAAAAATTGAGGTGTTGTGTGATGTTGCTTTGCTAATTAACACCAGTAAAGCATATATTATTGGATCTGCAAAAAACACAGGTCTTGCCAAAAACACAATTGAGCAGATTATAAATGGCTCAAAGCACAGAGCAGTTATTAATTGGCTTCAAGAAGTTAGCTCTAACAAAGAACCATATTTAGAAACAGTTATAGTGTAAAGTTCCTAACAAAATATAAAAACACAAGTTTGTCCTAAATACAAAACACTTAAATAATTTATGACTAACAAAACAACAATAGACCCAGAAAAACTAAAAGCAATTTTGCAGGCACACAAAATAAACACAGCAAAGCAGTTAGTTAGAGAAATTGATAAAAATCCCGAGTTACAGAAAAAAATAAATATTGTAGTTGGAACGGGGTCTTGGGTGCGCGATTCTCAAAGCAAAAGCAATGATTGGGATATTATTTGTATTTTAGATGATTCTGGAGATGATATAACAAAGATTCCTATTATGTTTATATTAGATAGCATGAGAAGTTTACTACAACAAATTGCATGGGGTGTAGATCAACGATTTCATATCCAGGTGTATACACTAACAACTCTAATAGATGGAACAATTCAAGCAGCCCCAACAATATATAGTTATGTAAGAGACGGAATTCCTTTTAAAGATGAAAAAGGACTTTTTATTACACTTAAAAGGATGGTAGAAACAAGCAAAATAAAACCAACATATGATACTATTGAAACAGAGCAACGGATAGCGCGAGAAAGAATCAATAAAATTAAAGACCAAATAAATGGTACTCTTTTTTTTGAGTTGCAATATGCTGCTGCAGACATATCCCAAGCTGTTAGTGCTGCTTGGGGGTATGAGATGCCAGATCCTGTAAGAATAGAAGGGATTCTTAAAGAAATGAAAGCACAAGGCGTTATTGAGCAAAAATATATTGATATTTGGGTAGATGTTAGAAAAAAATGGAAGGGTCTTGAACACAAGGTGTGTTTTGAAGTTTCCCCCCAAGAATTTGGAGAATATGAAAGAAAAGTTAGAGAATATATTGATTATATGGAAAGCAAAATTGTCGGGGGGCAGCGATTTAAGCAAAAGCAAGATGCATCTAAATATATAAGTCAAATAAAAGATCAAGTTAAACAAATACTTAATTTATTAAATGTTGATTACACTGACGAAAACGCACTTGTTGTGTTTGAAAAAGAAGTTGTTGACAAAAAAAGGATTTCACCACAAATATTAAATATTTTAAAGCAGTTTATAGTAATTCAAGAGAATTTTGACAAGCAGCGCGAAGTTTCAGAAACAGAAATACGCGACGCTTTTGGTCTTATAAATATTGTCACAAACCACCTTTATACTTTAAAAGAGCATTTAAAAGCCAACACAATAGATTCAATCCCACACATTACTTTAATTAATACTCAAGGAGAAATTATTGAAAAATTATGGTTTTTGAAAACAGATATAATTATTTCAAAAAAAGAAGATATTTATTTTATTGCTCCTATCTCAAAGCCAGAAGATATCGCGCTAAAACCCATAAAAGGCGAATTACTCTTAAAAAAAATTAGTGGTGTTGTAGAAACCAATCTTCCAAAAGAAGCACTTTTAAAAAGAATCAAAAACGCAAAAGATGTTATGAAAATTATGTTTGTAGCAAAGAACTCTGTTGTTATTAATATTAGTGAGTTAATTAAATAAAAATAAACACTTAAAAACTCTGTTGCTATTACTATTGTTGTTGCTATTGATTATATTAGCAAGTTAATTAAATAAAAATAAAAAATTAAATATTAGACAAACTTATTTTAATTACCCTATTTTCTCGTGGGCTAATTTTACAAAATTCATTCGCTCTTCGTCAGATGTGAATATTAGTTGTGATTTTTGTATTTTGCCAAAAACTTGTGGTTGGAGATGTATGTGTGCGTGAGGAATATCTATACCTTCAACAAATGACACAATAAAATCTGACTTATGCTTTTCTTGTAAAAAAAGTGCTATTTTCTTTGCAACAAGCCAAAATTGCGCATACAAATCATCAGGCAAGTCCCAAACCCAACGAAAATGCTTTTTTGGTATAATTAAAGTGTGACCTTTGCACACAGGAAAAATATTGAGAAACGCTACAAAATTGTTGTCTTCATAAATCTTAAAAGAAGGAACTTCGCCTGCAACTATTTTGCAAAAAACACACTCTTTTTCAGCCATAATATATTTGATAACTAATTCTCTAAATTTTTACAAATAACCTGATAATCCTTACTAATAACAACAGATATTTTTTTTGCGCGCACAATATTTTTTATGTCTTCTACAACTTCATTAAAAGATGCATCGGGAATCGTCAGATCTAAAGAAAAATTATCATATGCAACGCTTTTTTTGTTGCTCGCTTTCCATACCCTAACATCTTCAATAACTTTAAAAGCAAAGTCACCAATTTTTTCTGCTTGTGTATCTTCATCAAATTCAGACAATTCTGGCCATAAAGTAATAGCAATGCTTTTATTTTCATCAAATAAGTCCATCCAAATCTTTTCAGTTATAAAAGGAATAAAAGGATGGAATAATTTTAAAGAGTTTTTTAATACAAATGCAACATAATATTGTGCAGATGTTTTTGCTTTTATATTTTCATTAGAGTAAAGCCGCCATTTAATAAATTCAAGATAATTGTCGCAAAAATGGGTTTTAAAAAACTGAAACAAATTTCTTTTAACATCTCCATAATTATATTCTTCAATTGCTTTACTTGAATTGTCAAGAACTTTCCTGAATTTTTGAATAATCCATTTGTCCAAAACCCTGCTGTTTTTCTTAGATAGCTCTGTGTTGTTTTTTTCAAAAACATCACTATTATAAAACATCTCAACAAAAAGAGATGCATTCCAAATTTTATTTAAAAATTTAAAGCCATCTTGTACATCTTGTTCTTTATAACAAAAATCCTCGCCTGCTCTTACGGTTGCCCCCCACCATCTTAAGGCATCAGCAGAATATTTTTTGATAACATCTTGTGGATCTACTATATTTCCTTTTGATTTTGACATTTTTTTGCCTTTTTCATCAAGCCCCCACCCTGAAACAGCAATTGTTTTCCAAGGAATAGAATTTGTGTGAAGATGGCTCTTTAAAATTGTATAATAAGCCCATGTTCGTATTATGTCATGTCCTTGTGGTCTTAAAGAAAAAGGGTATACTATATTCATTAAATTATCTTTTTCCCCCCATTTTGCAGTAATTAACGGAGATATTGATGAAGTCATCCAAGTATCCATAACATCTGTCTCTGGTAAAAAATCTATTGACCCACAACTACATTTTTTTTTGGGCATATCTTGTGTTGGATAAACAGGCAATTCACTTTCATCTGCTATAATTGTTTTTCCACATTTTTTACAATACCATATTGGAAAAGGTATGCCAAAACATCTTTGGCGCGAAATTATCCAATCCCACTTTAATCCATTAACCCAATTTTCATATTTTAAACGCATAAAATCAGGATACCATTTTATTTTTCGACCTTGCTCTATCATTTTATTTTTTAGATCAAGTTGTTTTATTTTCCATTGAAGTGAAACAATATATTCTGCAGGAACATTACATCTATTATGAACATTTACAGAATGCATTATTTTCTTTTGCTCAATTAAAAGATTTTCTGACTTGAGATCTTCTATTATTTTTGCGCGAGCATCTTTAATAAATGTGCCTTTATACTTACCTGCTAACTTATTTAAAGATCCATCTTTATTTAATACATTTTTTAAAGGAAGATCATATTTTCTCCACCAATCAATATCTGTTTGATCTCCAAAAGTACATACCATAACAAGCCCTGTTCCAAATTCCATATCTACTTTATCGTCAGCCATAATAGGAACAACACCTCCAAAAATAGGAATTTTTGCTTTTTTTCCAACAAAATTTTTATATCGTTCATCATCAGGATGTGCAAAAATTCCAACACACGCAGGCAAAAGTTCTGGTCGTGTTGTTGCTATTTTAATTTTTTCTTTAGTTTCAAGTTCAAATAAAATTGTGTTTAAAAATGTTTCTTTTTCTGCGTCTTCAAGGTCGTCTTGAGCAAGTGCTGTTTGGCAAAAAGGACACCAAATCGCCGCTTCTTCTAATCTCTCCACTCTTCCTTTTTTATAAAGATCAATAAAAGATCTTTGCGACATTTTTGTACAATATGGATTTATAGTATTGTATGAAAGTGACCAATCCATTGAATGTCCCATTCGAGTAAAAATGTTTTTGTATAATTCGTCGAGTTGTGTGACTTCTTTTAAACAAAGATCTCTAAACTCTTTACGCAGCATATCTACTGATTTAATATTGTATTTTTTTTCAACATATCTTTCTGTTGGAAGACCATTATCATCAAACCCAAAAGGATAAAAAACCTCTTTTCCGCGCATTCTCCAGTAACGCGCAGCAAACTCAAAATGTCCATAACTCATAATGTGACCAACATGAATGTCTCCTGAAGCATATGGTGGTGGTGAATCAATTGAAAATATTTTTTTGGTTGTTTTGGGATTAAATTTAAAAACTTCGTTCTCTTGCCAGAATTTAATAATCTCCTCTTCAAAAGATGCGGGATTATATTTTTTATCAAGCACCATATTTTTTTTAAAAAAGATCGAGCAATATGTATTTTTGAAAATGTTTTTTAGTGGTGTGTGGCGCGCAAACAAAAAAACTTAGAGATGCAAACACAATTTATTATATGTATTCCCACACCAACAAAACACAAAAAAATATGATAATCGAGCGCATATATTTAAAAAATATTAGAAGTTATGCTGAAGCTGACTTTTGCTTTTCACCAAATATAACTCTTATTCAAGGGCCTGTTGGCGTAGGCAAAACAACGCTTCTAATGGCAATTGGTTTTGCGTTGTTCGGAAATTCAATTGGAAGAGGAATTCTCAGTAGATTGCTGAAAAAAGATGCTGAAAGAGGCAATATAATTATAGAAATAGAACAGAATAATCAAAAATACACAATATCAAGAACAATTAAAAGGAAAAAAACGCAAATAATGCAAGAGGAAGCATATATTATAACTAACAATAAAAAAACAATTTTAAGTCCAACAGAAATAAACGCGCGCATAACCGCTATTTTAAATATTAAAAACATTAGTAGTTCATCTCCAATATTTTATGTTGTCCAGGACAAAATTAAACAGATTTTGTATTCTAATGAAGAAGAAAGAATGAATATGGTAAGAGATATATTTAATATAAAAAAATATCAACAATGCAGAGAAAATAAAAAATATATTGGGCGCGATATAGGGCAAGAGATTGCTTTGCTTAAAAAAGATGTTGAACAATTAAATGACATAAAAAAACAAGCAGAAAATTTAGAGCAAGAAAAAGAAAATCTTGAAATAAAACTCAAAAAACAAGCAGCAAGCATAACTAAATTAAAACAGATTTTTTTAGATATTAATATTAAATATGAAAAAATGCAAAAAAACCTTGGGGGCGCAGAAAAAAATAAACAACAGCTATTAACTCTTCAGAAAAATTTGAGTTTTCTTGAAAAAGACAATAACAACACAAAAAACAACATATTGAGTTTAGATAAACAGATAAAACAAATGAATGACTCTAAAACAAAAATAGAAATAAAACCTGCTGAAAATTTTGCGCTTCTTAAAATCAAACAAAACGAAATACACTACCAAAAAGACAAACTGAATCAACAAATTGTTAAATATCAAACGCAATTTGAAGAGATAAGTAAACAAAAAAATAAATTGCTTGAAGACATAAGGCACCAAGGGATGTTGGTGGCAGAAACAAATAAAAAAATATCTGAATGCCAAATCTATATTAAAGAAGTTGAAGAAAAATATTTCAGAATATTTGGGGAAGAAGTAGATATAGAAAAAATAAATAGAATTTCTGAGAGTAGAAAAAATTTGCAGATAGAAAATAATAGATTAACAAAAGAAAGAGAAATTTTAAAGGGAAAAGAACAAATATTAAATACTATACTAAAAAATTTGGAAAAACAAAGAACTGAGATTTCAGGAGCAAAATCTATTTGCCCCATTTGCGAGTCCATTTTGCAGGATAGTAGAAAAACAGATTTGTTGAAAAATATTAATATAAATATAAAGAACTCTATCACTGAACTAAAAAAAATTAATGACAAAATAAAAGAAAGTGAAACAGAAAAAGATAAAAAAACTGAATTATTAAAAGATATTGAAAGTATAAACAAAGAGTTATTTATAATAAAATATAATGAAATAACAGAGCTAAACATAAGTATTGAAGATTTAAAAACAAAGGCAAAAAATATAAAGAATGAAAACGAAGAAATTAGCGAAAAGCAACTATGGTTACAAGAACAAATTAAACAAAAACACCAAAACACTATACTAATAACAAAAGAGGAAAAAAATATTGTTGAAATACTTGAAAAAAACAAAAATGCTTTGTTGTTAGCTGAAAAGATTAAAATACTTGAAGAGCAAAAAGAAAAAGAAAAACAAAGATATAACCAAACAATTGACGAAATTCAGAAAATAACAGAAGGTTGCCAAAAGATAGGTGTTGTTTTACAACCAATAAGCATCACACTTAATGAAGATTTAAAAAAAGTTCAAACAGAAAAACAAGCAATGCAAACTGAGATTGAGGGTGCGCAATATCTTATGGGAAAAATAGAGCAACTGATGACTAATATTAAAAAAGATATAGAAAAAATAAAAAGAGACAAAATAAATCTTGAACTGCAAAAAAAAGTGAAAGAGCAAAAAGAACAAATAATATATTGGATGGACAATGTTTTTATTAAAATATTAAATACAATTGAAACAAGAGTTACAGAAGAAATCTTAAAAAATTTTGAAGTTTTGTTTAGAAAATATTTCAAAATGCTATTGCAAAACAGTGATTTTTTAGTTGAAATTGACCAAAAATTTACACCTATATTTTCAGTTGATGATTCTGTTTTTTTGTTTGAAGATTTGTCTGGTGGTGAAAAAACCGCTGCTGCACTTTCTTATTATTTAACCCTTGCTGTTTTGCTTGAAAAATATGGTATATCTGCATTAAAGGGAATATTAATTTTAGATGAACCAACAACTGGCTTTGGTCCTGAGCAAATTCAAAATATGCAGAAAGTTTTTAGTTTATTGCCACTCAAACAAATCATAATTGTTTCTCATGAAAGTGACTTTGAAAAATCAGCGCAGCACATAATAAAATTGTGCAAAAATAACAACCAATCCTATATTGTTTGTTAAAAAATCAATATGGTTTTGTATTTTTGTTATTAACAAAAAATCACAGATATCTTGCTCTTTTTTTTATTTGCTCGATTTTATCTAAAAACAACTTGTTAGGCAAATATCCTTTAAAAAACGCGCTAATTAAATTTTCGTTTGTATGCAAAGATCTTAACAATTTCAAAAACAGAACAATGTCTGTTGCTTTATCTTCAATAGATTTAGACTGGTAAGAAAGTCCAAAATCAATAAGAAATGGCTGCATATTGTTGATTACCATATTCGTAGGTGCTAAATCGCCGTGGATTATGTCAAAATCATGTATTTTTTTTATTTGTTCGCCGAGCATTTGAAACAACACGTTTAGATTTTGGTCGTTTGTTTTTATCAATTTTTGAAGTGTTATGCCTTTGATTTTATCTATACGCAAACCAAAATCTCCATCTTGAGTAATATGCGGAACATTAACACCAATTGCAGCCAAACGCGTCATATTATTTAATTCTTTGCGCGCCCGTGTTTTTCTGAGAGTTATATCTATTTGTGGCAAGCGATAAGTTTTAGAAATTCTTTCTTTTTTTATTTTGTCACCAACATCATAAAGAATTGCTTCTGCTCCGCGAGATATAATTTTCATATTTTATTTGTGAACTCATTCAACACCAATACTTTTCCACAGCAAAAGTTTATAAAATAAAGAGTATAATCACAACAACTTTCTTTTTGTGACAAGCAACCCACCAACAATAACCAAAACAAAAGGTGTAATAACAAAAGTAAGCAACCGCGCTAACTCTATATTTACAATACCTATAATATTATACCAAAAATACCAAACAGCACCATCTTCACTTTGCAAAAAAATGTTTGAAATCTCACCATACGAGCCCAGAGTTATATATTGTACATATGCACTTTCCCAACTAACAACTATAAAAAAAGCAAAAGCAATCATCGTTGATCCGATCACCTGCACGATATTTTGAATTTTTACATTCATAACAACAAATCCAAATTTTGAAAAAACAAACAAAACCAAAAATAAAATAAAATAATAAAGCATAAACCCATAAATAGGATTTAAAGTATTTAAAAAAAGCAAAAATTCCTTGGTGCTGAAAAGAAAACCAAAAACCACAATAATAACAGCCAAACTTAGCTCGCGCCATGTCAAACTAAGTTCTTGCTGACATTTTTTGTTATCTTTATTTTTTATGATGCAGATTTTAGCTATTTTCTTGTTGTGTATCATATTATATTTGCAAATTGTGTTTAAAGTATGTTTTAGAACTTTTACATAGCTTATCCTTATAATAGAAACATCTTTGGCAAATTATCTTTTATTTTTATTTTAGTTATATTTTATTTTTCAGATCTAAAATTGTCTTTGCCAAATTACCTTTATTTTCAATTAGTTTTGTTTTTGCTTTGTCTTTGCTTGCGCCTGTTTGTTCAACAACAGTTTCAACATCTTCTTCTGAAAAGTTATTAGATATATTAGACTCTTCATCTGCGCGCGCTTCTTCTATAATTTCTCCTGAAATCTGAAAACTTTCATTTCCTTGCATTGAAATTCTTATAACTTGTGGATTTTTTATTATTATCTTTTTGCCCCCAGTGGTTTTTATAACCACTTCGTTCGCAGGAATTCCTTCTTGCTTCATTCCCATTTGCTTCATAACTTTTTCCATCTGGCGCGGATCTATATTAAACATAACTTATTTAAACAAACAAAAATTATAAAAATATTAGAATAGTGTGTTTTGGTTTGTCTTTTTGCCAAAAACAGCATCAACTTGGCAAAGAATAAGGTCAAGACATTGGCGAGTATATTCATCAAGACGGTATTTTTCTACAATCTTTAAACTAGGCCCTAAATATTTCCTTATTCCTCCTTCGTGTATTGTTAAGGTCAAATTTTTTTTGCATTTTGGGCAAATACCTGCTAAGGGTGGGCGGCGAAAAATCTCATTACAACCAGTGCATCTTACTGTTTGTGTTGTAAATGATCTCAAATTTCCGCGAATATCTTTTATAAAATGACATTGAATCACTAGATTTGCAACATCTGTTTCCTCTACTGAAACTGCTTTTTTTGCAATTTCTAACTCAGCCATAACTTTGTCAAGCATTGTAGTAAGCGTCTTATATGAAGATGTGTGTGGACCATCATAAAAACAAGTTGTGTTGTGTGTAAATTTTAAACCAGAATAAGGTGTTCCTGCTTTCATTTTATTTTCAACAAGATCTATTGAAACCGCAGAGGGCGCGTCATAACAAAACGCTGCTTCATAAAATTCAAGAGGATAATGATCAGCAACATCTAAATGATATACCTCATCATCAACTTCTTCAACTTTTAAAATAGTTGTTAAAACAATAGGTGCATCCATAATTCGTGTTCCTCTTTTGTTAGGCAAATATTGTTGTGAAAAATTTAATAAAGCGTCCATAAGCAACATAAACCCGTCCTCGTCGCCGTCGCAGTTTCTTCTCTTTGCAGCATGCCAATATGGATGAGCAAATTGTGCAAAAGCTGGAGTAAAGCCAATAATTCGTCCAATAATCCCTGCTGAGGTGTGGGGAGCCAAACCAATAACAAGATGTCCAATCAAATCATTTGCTGTCTTTATAGAATAATAGCGCGACAAATTATAAAAAAACTCTAACTCATCATCAACAAAACGAGATATACTAACAAAAACATCTGAAGCGTTTTCAGGCATAATAACATCCTGAGCAAACAGTTCGCAAATTTGATCTTCTTGTTTTAGTGGATTTCCAAGATAATCTTCAAAATATCCTAATTTGCGCAATTTTTCAATAGAAGTACCTATTTCTTTTGGTTTGAAATGAGTAATAGGAACATCTATAGCATCATATCTAATTGTACAATCTTTGAAAATTGTTAGGTTGTGGAAAGATCTCAATATTCCTTTTTCTATTCGTTCAGGAATCATACGTTCGCTGCTAAGTCCTCTGACTCCTTTCAATATTTCGACTTGCTTAAATTTATTTTTCAAGTTTAAATGCGCATTATCTAACAGTGTTTTGATATCATGTTCTGCAGAAATTATTTGTTTTTCGGTTGTTTGTGATTTGCAAAAAGGACAAACACCCCACAAAACAGATTTATTGCATTTGCTGCAAAAAAAATCGCGAAATTTGATATTCATTTTATTCATATTATTAACTTCGCGCAACCTACCCCCATCAAGTCCAACAGGAAAAAGAGAACACGGACTTCCTCGCATTGCCCTCATCTGCGCTTTTTCTGGGCGGCCCATTCTACAACCAATAAAGCAAGGCGCTTTTTCTCGCAAAACCACACCTGAAATTTTTGATAGTAAATCTATATTTGAAATATTTTCACTCTCACTAATTCTTTGCTCTATCTTTGCGTCTTTTGGTAAAAGTTGCCGTAATATAATTAAATTCTCTTCTAACCACACTAAATTATTTTTAATGTTGTGCGTGCATCTTAATTTTTCAAGTATTGTTTTAAAGTCAATCTCAAATACAAACCCATCAGATTCTTGCTGCCAAATTTTATTATATAGTGTTAAAAGTTCTCGTTTTGATATTTCTTTCCACCAAAAAGTATATTTTGGATAGAGAGGAATTTTATATTTTCTTGAAAGATCTAAAGCATCATTAACAGAAACACTGTATTTTTTTGCTTTAATTTCAGATATTTTTTGATTATTTTCTTCATTTTTTATGTCATTTATTTTTTGATTATTTTCTTCATTTTTTATGTCATTTATTTTTTGATTATTTTCTTTATCTTTATCTTTTTCTTTATCTTTTGACCCGATAACTGCTTTTTCTAACTCTTGTATCCACCACTCTTCAACATATCCGCTTGGAATTAATATATGGTTATTATGTAAAAAATCACCATAAGATATTAGCAAATCACCCCAAAACAAAATGCTTTCTACTTCTTTTTTCATTTTTTCTGCTTGTTCTCTTGAAGTTAGTTGTAAGACATCTCCACTCTTCAATTTAACAATAGGGCCTTCAATCTCGTCGCAAAAGCTTATTACTGTTGATTTTCCTGGCCTTTCTACTTTTAATTGAGTCCCAACTGCAATAAACCCATCAGACAACACAGCGCTTGCTGGATGAATAGCATAAGCAGCAAATCCGCTTGTGCGCGCTCTTCCATACCTCAACCTAAAACCACCAACAACAGACGGATACCCAAATATAGGCCTACCTGCAGCCAATTCTTCTAAATATTTATAATTAGGCAAGACCTTTGCACTTGTTTTTTTTCCATCTGTGTTTGTGTGTATTTTTTCTTTTAATTTAACATAATCATCAATCCACCCCCAAGAAGACAGCGACATTTTTTCAGCTATTTTCATGAGTTTTTTTGCTTTTAGCATCAAACCCTCAGTAATAACAAGACAAAACCCCCCCCTAATATTTGGTGTCTCAATGCGAGGCAAATTTTTATAATTTGGAACTTCATAATCTTCTGTTCCTTCTCCAGAAACCTCAACAGGCAAATGGCTAAGCATAAAACGAATTTCTTCATCAACAGGGTTATATTGGCGCGTACTATATGAATTAATTTCAAGAACTCCTCGCTCGATTTCATCTCTAGTTATTTTGTACTTTTCGATGTTATATTTTTGTCTAATAAAATCAGTTAAGAGAACAGAAACTGCTTGTGCTGTTCCTCCTGCTGCGCGAATTGGGCCTGCAAAATAAACCGCAGCATAATCACTTCCATCATCATTTTTTTTAAGTTTAATACAAACTATGCCTTCTAATGGCGCTGCTACTATTCCTGAAGTTAAATAAGTTAAACCTAAACGAACACCTGCTTCAATTTTTTTTTCAATGCTCGGAATATTAAAAAACTTATTTGCTGCTATTTCTTCTGCAAGATTAAATGCAATTTTTATATTGTTAGCTCCAAGTTGGGCTTCAAGCTCGCGAATTCTTTCTGCAATTCCAGAGCCCTCTGCTTCTTTGAATTCTGTGGCAAACAAACCTTCAATTCTTCCTGCTTTGTCTGGCGATATTTTAATTCCTATTGTTTTCTCTAAATCATACCCTTTTGCGCGCGCTTTATTTGCAATTGCTGCTTGCTTTTCTACTTCTTGGTTTAGTGTGTTGCGATAAGTCTCTATATTATTTGCCATTTGCTTTTTCCTCGTTGTTTTTTGTTTTTTTGGTAGTTGTAATTATACTCTTTGTTATATTTTGTTCTTCATTATCTTCATCACAAGTATGTTTTAAATTATTTGTTATATTTTGTTCTTCATTATCTTCATCACAAGTATGTT
>PFSX01000040.1 GCA_002789275.1 Candidatus Huberarchaeum crystalense
TTGTGTTTTACTAATTTATTTTTAGATAATATTTTATAATTGTGTTTTGTTGATTTGTTTTTGTCCGATGTTTTATCAAATTTCTGGTTTTTTGTAGTGTTATGGGTTATTTTCTTAACTTTTATCATAATATTATTTATTTATTAATTTATATAACTCATCAACACGCTTGTTATCAATTTTTTTTCCAAAGCAATAGTGAGGCACAAGCCCACCTGAAAAATGAGTAGGTATATGCAATAACTCATGAATCAGCACGCGATCTTTATCCTCCTCTGGCAATGCATCAAATTTTTCTGTTATAACCTCAATAACATAATACACCGGCAAACGCAAACACTGACGCCAAATAAGTGGCAAAGACCAAATGCGCGCAATTGCTCTTGTTTTTGTGCCATAGCTCCGAACACAAAAAATGTGCGTAGGATCGCAATGATCAAACCCTATTTGAGATATTATTTTGCAAATACGTCTGTGTATTTCAGTATCGCCAAAGCATTTCATAAGATTTTTATAATGTGTGCTTAAAATATATAATTACAATAAGATGTGCTTAAAATATATAATTACAATAAGATGTGCTTAAAATATATAATTGCATAATTATTTTCTTTTTATTGTGTAATTATAAAACTATTATCTTTTTACAATTATTTTCTTTTTATTGTGTAATTATAAAACTATTGGCTTTTTACAATTATTTTCTTTTTATTGTGTAATTATAAAACTATTAGCTTTTTACAATTATTTTCTTTTGAGAAAGTTTATTTTGTAACCTGAAAGCTCTTAACCTTTTCAAGCAAATCTTTTGCTTTTTTATCATCAGCAAAATGCTTTCTTATTGGCTTAAGCAGTTCGTTTATTGCTTTTGCTACTCCTAATTTTAAATCAATTGACTTTAATTTCTGTCTTTGAATGCTGTCTCCAATTCTTCATAAGAACTAAATTTAATATTTCTCCCATATTTTTCTGGTCGCTCAATTTTTATTTGTCTTTTAGTTCAAATACAATATATTTTGCATATTCTAAATAAATTTTAGTTTGTGTTCATATTATTTTCTCTTCTTTTATTCTTTCTAAAATCAATTATGGCTAATTTTATTGGGGGGATTGACGAAGCAGGTCGTGGGTGTGTTATTGGGCCCTTGGTTGTTTGTTTAGTTAGTATAAGCGAAGAAAAAACCGAACAATTGCAAAAAATAGGTGTAAAGGACTCAAAATTATTATCGCCAGAAATGCGTGCAAAACTCGCTGAAAAAATCAAAAAAATCGCAGACCTTGTTAAAATTCAGAAAATTGAGGTCTCAAAAATTAATAAACTTACTACTTTAAACAATCTCAACCAAATAGAAATCCATGCATTCTGCGAGCTGATAGATCAATCTAGGTGTGACCAAATAATCATTGATTCTCTAGAAACAAATCTAAAAAAATTTAAGGAAAAAATTAAAAATAATCTCAAAAACTTTGATGGCGAAATTATAGCAAGAAACAAAGCAGATCGCGATTATATAATTGTTGGTGCTGCTTCAATTATTGCAAAAGTTGAAAGAGATAATAAGATTGCGCACCTTTATAAACAATTTGGCGACTTTGGATCTGGCTACCCAAGCGATGAAAAAACAATTTATTTTTTAAAGGAATATTATAAAAAAAATCATTGTTGGCCTAACTGTGCAAGGACCTGCTGGGATACGCTTAAACAAATAAAGCGAAAAAGCAACAGCAATAAACAAACAACCTTTGATAGATTAGAATAGGATAAAAATAAATTTAATAAATTAGAATAAAACAAAAACAGATTTGAGGGATTAGAATAAAACAAAAACAGATTTAATAAATCAAAATAAAACAAAAACAGAAAACACAACAAAACATCTTAAATAATATATGAAATCTATAAAGCAAGACGAGAAAAATAAATATCTTCTTGACACAAGCGTAATAATTAATCAAAAAATAAGCGAATTAATAAAAGCAAACAGCATTCCTGATCACAGTATAATAATTGTACCAACTATTGCTTTGCGCGAACTTGAACACCAAGCAAACCGTAAAGAGAGAAGAGGATATGCGGGACTTGAAGAACTACAAACTTTGCAAGATTTTGCAAAAAGCGGAAAAATAGAGTTGATTTATGAAGATGTTCTTTACACAGTAGGAGATGTCACTTCTGCAAAATTAGGATCTCTTGATGACATCATTGTTAAAGCAGCAATTCGCAATAATGCAATATTAATTACCGCAGATCGCGTGCAATCAAAAGTAGCAGCTGCTCAAGGTTGCAAAACATATTTTTATGATTTTTCGAGCAACAAATTCGTTTCTGACTTTCAAACAAAAGAGCCCACTACTTTATCTTTTGAAGAATTTTTCAACAAAGACACACTGTCAATTCATTTGATTCAAGACAGTTTTGTTTTTGCAAAAATAAGAAAAAACAAAAAAGTAAATTATATAAAAATATCAAAAAACTTTTTATCCTATGATGAAATAAAAAGAATACACCACGAAATAAAAAACCACCCTCTTTTTGTTTCAGAAAGCGCTGATCAAAATTATATTTTGGGGAAAATAAATGAATATCGCATCATAATGACAACTCCTCCACTTAGTGTAAGGTTAGAAATAATTGTTATTAAACAGAGAACCATAAAAACATTTGCAGAGTATAAGATATCTAAACAACATACAGATTTTTTGATAAATGCCAAAAGTGTTATCATTGCAAGCGAAATTGGCGGTGGAAAAACATCTTTTGCGCGCGCACTTTTCTTCAAACTATCAAAATGCGGAACTGAAAAAGTCGCAAAAATACTTGAATCCCAGCCAGAGCAAATTATGTGTGAAAATATAAATCAATACAACAAATCTACAATCACAACAGAAGATTTAAAGCAGTTGATTTTATCAAGTAGAACCGATGAATTATTATTTGATGAAATCAAAACACAGGAAGATGTGAAATTGTTTGCAGACCTCAGATTAGCAAATATAACAACAATAAGCACTTTAAATATCGCTGACAAAGTGTGCGCGCTTCATTTTATTTTCAGCAACTTGCCTTTTATTGTTGCCATCAGTGTTATTAATGCGTTTGTGTTCTTAAATAAAGACGGCAGTATTGATGAAATTTTGGTCCCAAAAATAAATATTAAAAATAGTAATTTATCAGTAAAAATTGTTGATCTAAATGGAAATGCAAGATTTGAGTGTTTTAAGCAGCAAAATGAATTGGTTGTTAATGCTATAAAATAAGCAAAGAATTATAATCTTAAAATAACTTATTTATATTTAGTTAAGCTTTTTCATTTTCTTGTAGTATTTCAGTTATTTTGTTTTTTGTGGTTTCAAGTTCTGTAAATGACCTCTTAATTTCATTATTTATGGTTTTTATAAGCAGAACACTGTTTTCAGTTTTTTTTAAATTTTCATTAAGACCAATAAGCTCGAGTTTTATTTTTTCAAAAAGCAAATTAATTTCATTATACTCAGCAGTATCAATAAATAAAGATCCCATTTTTGGTATAATCATTCCAAACGCCCGCCAAACCTTTTATCTAGTTCTATTAGAATTCCCTCAAACCCAACAATTTTTTGTTTAATAATTTCAATACTAAGCATTTCTTCTTCTTTTTGCTTTTCTAATTCAATTATTTTTTGACTTATCTCTTTAAGAGACACATCTAATTTGTTTAGCTCGTCGACAATTTGCTTATAATTAGGAATTTTTATGAACAATAGCGACTCATCAATGTTTTGCAAAGGAGATTGCATAATTGTTTCTATTTTTGCTTTAGTTGTCTGTTCTTCAACTTCTACGGGCGGAAGTTTTTCTGTCTCGTCTTTCTCACTTTTTTCACTTTTCCAATCATCCCATCGACCCATAATATTATTATATATAGTTTAAATACCTTTTAACAAATCAAGTAAATCTTTCCACAGCAAGATATAAAATATTTGTTTAAGATAAACTACGCTTTATAATGGGCTGTTGGAATTCTTTAATTAATCAAATCTTAACAGACTTGTTTTCTTTTTAGTATTTTTATTGCTGCTTTAAAAAGAAGTTTTTGCTCGCAATTTTGAATCTGCCCATAAATGTTTAAAATGCTATTTTCATCAAATATTTCAAAACATAGTGGCTGTTCTAATAAAAGCAATTGTAAAATTGTTTCTGAATCTTGCGACTGCATAAAAAATACACAATCAACACCAATAGTCTTACAGCGCGCGCTAATATATTCTAGTTCTTGTAGTAGTAAATTTTCAGACAAAGAATTTACTTTTAACAAAAGTTGTTTTGGATGCAATTTCAATAGATCGTCAATAGAAAGCGCGTCTTGCTCACGAACTAAAAAACCAAAAATATAATTAAAACTTCGCAAAACAGAAACAACCTCTTCAATTTGAAAAATATCAAAACCAGAGCAATCAAGCAAAATTTTTAAATCGCGCAAAAAATATGTGCTTGCCATAGACAACAAGGTATTTATTTGCTCTTTTTTTACAATTATCCACTTAGAACTATCTGCCGATTTATTATTAAAATATATATAAGAAGCAAGATTATTGTTTAGGTTTGCTAAAAATAAAACTTGGGTAAAAGGCAATTGTAAATTTAAATCAGTTTCTTTAACTTGATTTTCAATAATATTAATAAATCTTATTAAAAAGATAGAACTATTTTCTATAACAAATTGTGCAACAGTATTTTTTAAATTTAGTTGTTGAAGTTGTGCAATAAATTGCCGAAGCAATATTTTGTCTTGTGTATTTAATTTTTGTTGTGTTTGCTGCTCTTGGGAAATAGGCACAGATATTAAATCAAATGTGTAATCGTCTCTTGCTAACCTCTTTGTTTGTGAAAAAATCTTTTTAGGCACAATTTCTTGACTGTTCTGATCAAAAATATATTCTTCAAATTCAGAGTCCTTAGCATACATACCTATTTTGGCTTTTATTCTAATTTCAGAATTTTTAAACTCAACATCCCCACTTTTTTCTGCAAAAATTGTGCGTTGCACAAGAATATTTTTTCCATCTTTAACAATGGACTTTATATTAGCAAAAAAATCCGCAAAACTTCGAATATTATATTTTTCAAAATCTTCACAAAACAAACTTATTGGAAAAATATCATGTGTTTTCGCAAGTGAAATATTAGCATAAGTGAGTTGCTGTTGTGTATTAGAAGTGAAAGACACATAAAAAGCGCGCAACTGCTGTTCATCAAGAGCAGATTCATCTTGCTTTTGACAAACAAGCAAACTTGTTTGGGGTAATTTAAACCCTACACTGCGCGCTGCTGTTAAAAGAAAAGAGTTATCAAGTTGATTAAGAGAAAGTATTTTCATAAATTTTTTAGATTAGTGAACAAGCATGATAGATAAACAATTTTGTAAATTTTTTAGATTAGTGAATAGATATAATATCTAATCAATTTTGTAAATTTTTTAGATTAGTGAATAGATATAATATCTAATCAATTTTGTAAATTTTTTAGAAGACAGCCAAAAAACATATGAAATATCTTAAACTTGCTGAACTTTACAAAATATTGGAAGAAACACCTAGCACACTCGAAAAAACAAAAATAATATCTAACTTTTTAAAAAATATGACATCAAAAAGTGAAATAGAAAATGTAATTATGCTTATTTTGGGGCGCGCATCATCAAAAATTGAAGGGGTTGTATTTAATATGGCTGAAAATTTAATTATAAAAGCAATTTCTTTGAGCAGCGGAAAATCTATCAAATATATCAAAGACATTTTTGCAAAAACAGGAGACCTCGGGCTAACAACAGAAAAAATTCTTGAAAACAATTATCAAAAATCACTTTTTTCAAAAGAGCTAACAATTTCAGATATAATTGCTAATCTAAGAAAACTTGCAGAAATAGAAGGAAAAAAATCTCAAAATATCAAAATAAACATACTTCTTAATCTTTTAAATCAAGCATCGCCGCTTGAAAAACGCTATTTGATTAGAACTATTTTAGGTCAACTAAGAACGGGTGTGTCTGACGGTTTTGTTAGAAATGCGCTAGCCAATGCTTTTGACAAAGATCCAAATATTGTTCAGCAAGCCATTGATTATACAAATGACATTTCAGAAGTTGCTGTTGCAGTGGTTGAAAATAGGATTGAAAAAATTAAACCTTGCTTGTTTAAGCCGATTTCTTCTATGTTAGCGCAAAAAGAGCCTTCAATTGAAGAAGCATTAAAAAGGTTTGAAAAACCGTCAGCAATAGAACAAAAGTATGATGGAATGCGCGCACAAATTCATAAAAAAAAAGATATAGTTATAATTTTTACGCGACGGTTAGAAAATATAACAAAACAATTCCCTGAGCTTGCTAAGTTAGTAAAAACAAACATAAAAGCAGAACAAGCAATTGTTGAAGGAGAAATTGTAGCTATTGATGAAAATAGAAAACCCCTACCATTTCAATTTTTATCCCAGAGAGTTAAACGAAAATATGGTATTGAAAAAATAATAAAACAAATACCTATTGAAATCAATTTATTTGATTGTTTGCTTGTTGATGAAGAAATTATAATAAATACCCCCTTTAAAGAGAGGAGAAAAAAATTAGAATTAATTGTTAAGGAAAGTAAAAACTTTTATCTTGCTAAGCAAATCATAAGCGATTCTGCTGACGAGATTAATAAATTTTATAAAGATGCATTAAAAATAGGTCATGAAGGAATAATACTTAAAAATCGCGATTCACCTTATGTTCCTGGAAAAAGAGTAGGACATATGCTAAAACTTAAACCTGTTTTAGAAACATTAGATTTAGTTATTGTTGGTGGTGATTGGGGTGAAGGAAAGCGCGCGCAGTGGTTTGGATCTTTTCTTTTGGCGTGTGTCAATAAACAAACAGGTGAATATTTGACAATTGGAAAAATGGGCTCAGGCTTAACAGATGAAGAGTTTGCAAACATTACTGTTGAACTAAAAAAAGACATAATAAAGCAAGAAGGAAAGAGTGTGCAATTTTATCCAAAAATTGTTGTTGAGGTTGCTTATGAAGAGATACAAAAATCACTTGTTTATACAAGCAAGTATGCTTTAAGATTTCCGAGATTAGTAAAAATTAGAGATGATCGGCTGCCGACAGATGCCAGTGATTTGGAAGTTGTTGAAGAAATTTATAAACAGCAAAAAGGCAAGATTACAAATTATATTTAAGGTTCTCAAAATTATCATCGTCTTCATCAGAATTTATGTCTTTAATTCCAAGTTCTAAAATATCTTGATTTTTTGCGCGCTCTCTTTCAATTCTTTCTTTTGCGTCCTCGTTTGCTCCACTTGTTAGTGCTTCAATGTTTAAATTGCGCGCTAAGGTTTCAGTAGCTTTTTTCTCCATAGTTGCCCGGGGACCCAGTATTTGTGCAGAATTAACATTTGTGATTAACAGTAAAAGTTTAACTGCATTTTCTTGGGCTTCGTCATATTGACAGCCCCAAATTTTCTTAGCACCATGAGCCATATTGTCAAGTTTTTTAATTATTTGATTTACTTGCGGCAAGGTCACTTTATTGTTAATTGTTATGTTTATAAGCATACCTGTAGCATCTGAAATATCTACACTAAGCAAAGGATTTGAAGTTGTATTGTTTATTAGTTCGTCAACAAAACCCTCATTATTTTGCGTAATACTGCTTACTCCAATCATTGCTACACCTCCTTCTTTCATTATGCTGCGAACATCATTAAAGTCCAAATTTATAAGTCCTGGTTTAACAACCATATCTGCAATACCTTTTACTGCATTAGATATAATATTGTCGCACAACTTAAATGCATCTTTAAGTGATAAAGTAGGACTTATATTTAATAGTTTATCATTTGGAACAACAATAAGTGTATGAACTATGTTTTCAATCTCGCGAAATGCTTTTTTGCTGTTTTCCCATCTCTGCTTTCCTTCTGCTTCAAAAGGTAAAGTGACAATTCCAACTACTAATGCACCAGTTTTTTTTGCTATTGCTGCGATAACAGGTGCTGCTCCACTACCTGTCCCACCCCCAAGTCCGCAAGTTATAAAAACCATATCTGCATTATCTAACACATCTTGAATTTCCTTACTACTGTTTTCTGCTGCTTTTCTTCCTTTTTCAGGATCTGCGCCTGTTCCTAAGCCATGGGTAAGATCTTCGCCAATCAGTATTTTTTTATGCGCCTTTTTATTCAAAAGGTCTTGAGCATCTGTGTTTATTGCTATTGTTTCAAAACCCAAACCACTAAATTCCATCAAATTATTCAAAGTATTGTTACCAGCTCCGCCAATGCCGACAACGCGAATTGCGCGGCTATTTTTTTTAACAAGTTCGCGCAACTTTTCCTCAACACCTAACAAGCCAGCGTTTGACGATGAGGATTCATAAGTTAAGTAAGATGAAGGTAGAGAATCATAAGGTGTAATGTTTGCCTTTGACGAGGAGATAATAACCATATATTTTTTAGAAATAATTCTATATTAAAAAATATATGGTAGATAAACCGCTGGACATATTAAATCGCGCCAAAGGCAAGAACATAACAATCTATTTAAAAGATGGAAGAACAATTACAGGCATTCTAATTGCATTTGATATTCATCTTAATATAGGTCTTGAAGATGCTGAAATTATGCAAGATAAAAAAAAGAAAATAGTTCCTACAATGTTGGTGCGTGGGGATAATATTCTGTATGTTGAGGGAATAAAATGAAACAAGGACCAGCGACTTTTGGATCAAAGCACAAAGCAACACACAAAATTTGCCGCAGGTGCGGAGAGCATTCTTTTCACATCGCGCACGGAATTTGCGCAGGATGTGGATTTGGTAAAACAGCTAAAATAAAAAAATACTCCTGGCAAACAAAAAAGAAAGGTGGAAAGGTTAGAAAGTAAAATTTTATATTAAAGCAAGGTTGTTATAAAATAAGATATTTAAAAGTTGTTAAAATAGAGTTGTTAGGAAGTAAACTTTATTAAAAATATCTAAAAGTTGTTAAAATAGAGTTGTTAGGAAGTAAAATTTAAAATAATGTCTTTTGCTGACATTTGTTTTTATTTTCATTTTTTTCTTTTGGAATATATTTTATGTGTTCTATAAGTTTATCTATAAAACCTGCCTGGCCTTTTAGAATTTTTAGTTTTGCTTGCTCAATTCCAAACCAGCTTGCTTTGTCAACTTCAAAATATTTGTGCATTTTTCCCGAGTTCTTTGGATATTCAAGTGTAAGGGTGTTGCTTCTTGCTTTTGTTTCATCAACATCTTTTTCAAGAGCCCAAACAAACATTATTTTTCCGCTAGGTTGCCGTAACTCTTCTAAATAAATAGAGTCATTCACAATACCCTCAACTTCAAAACCTGTTTCTTCTTTAAACTCTCTTTTTGCTGCATCAAATGGTTTTTCATCTTTTTTTATTTTGCCTTTGGGAATTGACCACGCACCACTATCTTTTTTTACCCAAAAAGGTCCTCCTGGATGTATAAGCAAAACCTCAAGTTCGCTGTTTTTAAATCTGTACAAAAGAATTCCTGCACTTTGTTCGACCATCTTATATTTTTTAAAATATTTATGGGAAAAATACTTGCTTTTTTTGGTAAAAAATTAGGAAAAATATAACATGGCAAAAATCAAACCAGCAAATCTAAAAATTTTCAAAAGGCAGCATTATTCTGTTGTTGGAAACCACTCTGCTGTTGAAGTTTGCTCTTGGACAAAAAAATCGCTGCTAAACAAAGGTGTTTGTTATAAAGAAAAGTTTTATGGTATAAAAAGTCATCGCTGCATTCAAATGACTCCTGCAGTAGCGTGGTGTGATTTTGCTTGCTTGTATTGCTGGCGATCGCACGAATACTCACAAGGAACAAGTATGAAAGGAAATATTGACGACCCAAAAACAATTATAGATGGTGCAATTGAAGCGCAACGCAAGCAACTTTCTGGTTTTAAAGGCAATGAAAAGACAAATCTTAAAAAATGGCAAGAAGCGCAAAATCCATTCTCATTTGCAATTTCTCTAAATGGTGAGCCAACACTATATAAAAAACTACCTGAATTTATTAGAGAATTAAGGGCGCGCAAAATAATCTCTTTTCTTGTTAGCAATGGGTCGCATCCACAAATGCTTAAAAAGCTTTATAACAGTGACTCTCTGCCTGACCAAATATATATTTCTCTTACTGCAATTAACGAAAAAATGCACAAAAACATTAATTGCCCTTTAGTTAAAAATAGTTGGAAGCGAATTTTGCAAACATTGAAACTCATCCCAAACTTAAAAGAAAAATGCAGAACCATCATTCGTTTAACTCTAATAAAAGACAAAAATGACAGCAACGATGCAGCAGAAAAGTTCGCACAACTAATTAAATTAGCTAATCCTAATTTTATTGAAATTAAGTCATATATGTTTCTTGGATACTCTAGAAAACGGCTGAAAAAAGAAAACCAATGCACTCATGAACAAGTGCGTCAATTTTCAAAAACATTGGCAGGTTTGTGTGGATTAAAGGTTTTAGATGAGGCAGAAAATAGTAAGGTGTGTTTAATAGGAATGAAAAAGTGCGCGCGATTCGATAAATAATTTTTATATGAATCAAATAAAAAAATAAAATGTTTGTCTTTATATAATTGCTTTTTACAACTGTAAGTACTGCTGTCTTTTGGAAAGGGAAAGGTTGTATTTCCTTTCTAATTCTTTATAATCAACCCAAATTTTGCACATAATTAAAGTATTTCTCATCACACGTTCAGGTTCAGGCAAAATAAATATGTCTTTCTCTCTTTCTTAACAATTAAAGGTTATTTATAATTTAAGGTTGTGGGGACCCATGCTTAAGATTTCTAATAAAGGATTTTTTAATAACTCACTTAAATCTTCTGCTTTTATTTTGTATTTCTCTGCATTTTCAAAATCATCCATTTTGTTATAAGCCTTTGCTGTATTTTCATAAACAAGTTTAAGGTAATTTATTTGCCCTAATTCCTCAAAAATTTTCTCTGCTTTTAAATTGAATTCAATTGCTTTTTTAAAATCACCTAAACTATAGTAAGCAACACCTAAATTTCCATAACATACTGACTCGCCTGCTTTATCTCTGATTTTTTTCTTAATTTTCAGGGAATTCAATTGCTTTTCTGGAATCACCTAAACTTTGATAAGCAATACCTAAATTTGTATAACATGCTGACTCGCCTGCTTTATCTCCAATTTCTTTCTTAATTTTCAGGGAATTTTCAAGAAATTCAATTGCTTTTCTGAAATCACTTAAATTATAGTAAATAACACCTAAATTTCTATAACATGCTGACTCGCCTGCTTTATATCCGATTTTTTTAAAAAGTTTCAGGGAATTTTCATAAAATACAATTTTCAGGTATTTTTCATAGAATTTAATTGCTTCTGTTCTTTTGTTAGTTTTTTCTACCATTGTTTCCTCTTTTTTATTGTTTTTTGTATTTATTTTATGTGAAAGTTTGCGTTGCAAACTTTATAAATCTCCTGCCTTACAGGGGATTTA
>PFSX01000013.1 GCA_002789275.1 Candidatus Huberarchaeum crystalense
ATTATTGGTGAAATTAAATCCCTTGTTTTTAAAAGCCCAAATTCTCAATTAAAAATTATTGGTGAAATTAAATCCCTTGTCTCTAAAAGCCCAAATTCTCAATTAAAAAGATTATGACTGAAAAAACCGAGCAACAAAAAGAGCAAAAATATAAAAAAATTGCGCTTGTTCTTATCTCATTATTAATTATAGTAACTTGCTTTATTATCCTTTTTCCACAAAAATCTCCACTACCGCAAGATTTAGAGCAACAAGCAACAGCATTTCTTCTTGAAAAATATAAGCCTGGCTCTTGCTATGGAATGCCTAGAGTGATTCATAAAGGTGAGACTTTGCCAAAGCCAAAAATCGAGATATCTGATCATTGCATAACTATGGGTAGAACTTGCGCGCCTTTTGAATATATTTTTGATTATGAAATTTGGGACGGACATTGTTGCAGCATCATAATTTACAAAGGTGTTTTAACTTATTTAGATGGAAATTTTACTGATAATTTAATTTCAAACAAAACAGAGAATGTGCCATGCTAATGAAAAAACAAATATTGTTCTTTGGAATTTTTGCATTGTTTTTTGTTTTTGCAGTTCAGGCTGCAAATGTTCAAAGCCAAGATATAAATAGTGCTGATGAGTTAAAAAGTTATATTGTTGTGGTTGAGACAAAAAACTACACAAAAGTTATGTCTGTTTTGAATAATGAGACGCAAAACAATGTTGGCATTCAACAAATTTCATCAATATCTCAACCAAAAGCAATTTCAATGCTTTCTGATCTGAAAAAAAAGCCAAACCAGCAGATCAAACAATTAGATATTATTCACGGTTTTGCGGCAAAAATGAGTGCGCGCAAAGCAGAGGATTTAAGGCAGCAAGGATATAAAGTTTATCTTGACAGAGTTTTCCACATCTTGCTTCAAAACAGCACAATTCAAGTTGGAGCAAATGATGCGTGGCTGATGATGAACACAAGTGGCTCAAACCTAACAGGAAACGGCTCAAAAATCGCGATAATTGACACAGGCGTTGATTACACACATCCTGATTTAGGAAACTGCACAACTTCGTGTAATAATAATGATTGTAATTGGTCAACTTGTTCAAAAGTTGATGATGGTTATAATTTTGTAGATAATAATAATAATTCAATGGATGACAACGGCCATGGAACACATTGTGCAGGAATTGCCGCAGCAGATAATGGTTCTGGGAATGGTGTTAAGGGAGTTGCACCAAATGCAAAACTTTTAGCTTATAAAGTTTGTAATAAGGAGGGGGAATGTCAAACTTCAAACATTATTTTAGCAATACAACGAGCAATAAAATATAATGCAACAGTTATAAGTATATCTCTTGGTTCAAATGAAATTCAAGCAAAGGGTACAATTGTAAACCCAGACGAGACACTTCAAGAAGCAATCAAAAACGCAACAAATAAGGGAATTCTTGTTGTAGTTGCAGCAGGAAATGGGGGTCCTGGCATTGGCTCAATAAATATTATTTCTGCAGGGGAAGATGCAATTTTTGTTGGTGCTGTTAATAAATTAGATAATTTGGCGAGTTTCACTTCAATAGGTCCGGGCATAACTGGGATAAACAAACCTGATTTACTTGCTCCTGGAGTTAACATAAATTCAACATGTAATAAGAGTTATACTAGTATGTCAGGAACATCTATGGCAACACCACATGTTGCTGGTGCTGTGGCTATTTTAAAACAGGCGCATCCAGAATGGAATATAAACCAAATAAAGCAGGCACTGATGTTTACAGCAAAAGATTTAGAAAAAAGACCAATTGCACAAGGAAGCGGACGGATTAATATTTCTGCGGCGATAAACAACACTATTTGGACTGATAAAACATATCTTCATTTTACTGTTTTGGCAGGAGAAACAAAACAAACAAACCTAACAATTACAAACAATGGAAGCGAGCAGTTAAATTTGAGTATTTTTACTTCTGATGACTTTTCTATTTTAAGGGTTGATTGCTTAAATGTATCTGATGAAAGCAATATGTCTTGTAATATTAATATAAATAGTAGCTCAATAAATTTAAGCAACAATACAATCTCTACCAAATCAAGCCAAACAATAAATATTTCTGTTTCTCTTCCTGAAAACACAACCCCAGGAACCTATTCTGGCGTGCTTTATCTTAACACTACTTCAGCTGTTTTGCCTTTTACAATTACAGTTCCTGCTCAGCCAAAAGTTTGTATAAATGGAGTGAAAAACATTAGTTTTGACAGTTATGTTGATAATGATAGTGTGTATGGTACTGGCGATATTCTCCATTATCCTTTTTTTGTTGAAAAAAATGAGACAAACATTACTATTATAACAAGTTGGATAAATTCATCAAAGGATATTGATTTATATCTCAAATTTCCAAATGGAAGTTATACTAATTCAACAAACCTAAACACAACACCTGAAACAATAAATATAACAAACGCAGCTGCAGGATGGTATGACATTGTTATAAATTATTGGAACGGATCTGGCAGTGAAAATATAAACACAAGCCTCTCATTAATAAATGA
>PFSX01000064.1 GCA_002789275.1 Candidatus Huberarchaeum crystalense
TAAACTATAGAGTTGTTTTTAATCAGAATTCTGCAAAATAAATACGGGATATAAGTTGTTTTAATTAGAATTCTGCAAAATAGAGATAAACCATAGAGTTGTTTTTAATTAGAATTCTGCAAAATAGAGATAAACCATAGAGTTGTTTTTAATTAGAATTCTGCAAAATAAATACAGAATATAAGTTGTTTTAATTAGAATTCTGCGAGACAAAAACAAGATGTAAAGTTAATTTATTTGTATAAAAACGCTGCTAAAAAACATATGGTGCAAAAAATAATTGACTCTGAAATATCTAACGAGCTAAAGAAATCATATTTAACTTATGCAATGAGTGTAATTGTTTCGCGCGCTTTGCCTGATGTGCGCGACGGACTTAAACCAGTTCAACGCAGAATTCTTTATAGTATGTATGAACTTGGCTTGACAAAAGGTGCAAAAACAAAAAAGTGTGCGCGCATAGTTGGAGATGTTATGGGTAAATACCACCCCCACGGAGATTCTGCAATTTATGGGGCATTAGTTCGATTGGCACAGAATTTTTCAATGCGATACACTTTAATTGAAGGACAGGGAAATTTCGGATCAATTGACGGAGATCCGCCAGCAGCAATGAGATATACAGAAGCAAAATTAGAAGGAATTACTACTAATTTTTTAGATGACATAAACAAAGAAACTGTTGATTTTATACCAAGTTATGATAATACAAACCAAGAACCAGTACTTCTTCCTACAAAAATCCCAAATGTTTTGCTTAATGGCAGCTCAGGCATTGCTGTTGGAATGGCTACTAACATACTCCCTTATAATCTAACCGAAATAATGACTTGTTTAATATATATAATTGACGAACCGTCAGCTAATTTAGATGATCTTGAAAAAATTATAAAAGGTCCTGATTTTCCGACAGGAGGAACTATTTTAGGAAACAAAGGAATTAGAGACACGCATATGACAGGAAAAGGAGCGATAACTGTGCGCGCAAACGCAGAGTTTACTGACAATGAAATAATTATCACAGAAATTCCCTATTTGGTGAACAAATCAGATGTTATTTTAAAAATTGCGTCTTTGGTGCGAGAAAAAAAAATTGATGGTATTTCTTCAATTCGCGACGAATCTGACAAAAAGGGTATGCGAATTTATATAAAAACAAGCAAAGGTGCTGACCCTGAATTTGTATTTAAACATCTTTGCAAATTAACAGAACTTCAGACAACTTTATATGCAAATACATTGGCGCTTATTAACAATCAGCCAAAATTGTTTTCCTTGCGCGAAATGCTTGAAGAGTTTATTAAATTTAGGCAATTGATCGTGCTTAACAGGACAAAATTCCTGCTAAAAAAAGCCCAAGAGCGAAAACACATAGTTGATGGGCTTATTATTGCTGTTAACAATATTGATATTGTAATTGATTTGGTAAAAAAAGCAAAGCAAATTGAAGAAGCAAAGCAAAACCTAAAAACTAAATTTTCTTTATCAAACATACAAGTTGACAATATACTCGCAATGCAGTTAAGGAGATTGACTGCTCTTGAACAAAATGAATTAAAAAATGAACAAACAGAACTTAATCAAAAAATTAAAGATTGTCAAGAAGCAATTGTTTCTCCTGAAAAAATATTATATATTATAAAAAAAGAGTTCAGAGAAATACTCGAAAAATTTGGTGATAAACGAAAAACCCAGATAACAGTCGAAGAATCGCAAGATGTTGATGACGAGGACTTAATTAAAGACAAAGGTTGCTTAATTACATTATCTTACAATCAATTTATTAAAAGGAGAGATGTTGCCACTCAACAAAGACGAGGGGGAGTTGGTTCTAGAAGTTTTTCATCCACAGCAGATGATTTTGTTGAAACTATAATCAAAGCAAATACAAAGGATTTACTTTTATTTTTTACAGATCACGGAAAGATCTTTTGGCAAAAAGCATACAAAATTCAAGAAATGGGGCGAAATGCGCGCGGATCTTCTGTTCGCAATCTATTTAACTTGTCAGAAGGCGAAAAAATAACAAAAATACTTATCTCTCCAAAAATAGTCAATGATGATGATTTTGTTTTGTTTGCGACAGAGAATGGCAAGGTAAAACTAACTGCACTGAGCGAATATAGTAATCCAAGATCTTCTGGTCTAATTGCAATTAATTTGCGCAAAAAAGACAAAGTCGTGGATGTGTTTGTTGTAAACCCAAAACAGAGTGTTTTTTTGGCGACAAAATTAGGAAAATTAAACAAATTTTTAGTTGATGAAGTTAGAGCAGTTGGCAGAAGCGCAATAGGTGTCATAGGAATTGACTTAAAGAAAAATGATAAAGTTGTTTCAGCAGGAATCGCCAATCCTAATGAAACAATACTTACAATTACAGAGTTTGGTTATGGAAAACGCACTCCTGTTGAGTCATATTCTTTAACACACCGCGCAGGTGTTGGAGTTATAAATATAAATATAACTAACAAAACAGGTCAAGTTATTAAAGCGCACTGTGTTAGATCTGAAAATAATTTAATTATTGTGACAACCCGAGGAATGATTATAAACACTAGTTTAGATCAAATTTCAATAATTGGAAGAAACACACAAGGTGTTAGGTTAATTAAACTAAAAGAAAATGATAAAGTAGTTGATTGTACTGTTTTTGAAGAAGATTTTAGTGTTAATATTGATTAAGTAGTGTTAATATTGATTAAGTAGTGTTAATATTGATTAAGTAGTGTTAATATTGATTAAGTAGTGTTAATATTGATTAAGTAGTGTTAATATTGATTAATAGCATTATAAATAGCATTAATATTAATTAAATTGTGTTAATATTGATTTGTAGTATTGATTAAATTTTGATATTGATTTATAATATTGATTAAATTTTGATATTGATTAAATTTTAATATTAGTTAGTATTAGTTTAAATTTTTGGAGATTTATTCAACGAACTCATTAAAAAGATTATGAAAGACAAAGAAACCCGCAAAGATATTGAAGATATTAAAGAAGCGAGTAAGTCGCGCGATTTTTTTGATATTTTGAGAAAAAGGCAGCGAAGAAATGTCATAACAGAAGCATATAGAGAAACCGAGCAAGCAGAAAACGCATTTTTTGAAGAGCGCGCACAAAAGCACGAAACCGAGAGCATACTTGACAAACCAATTGTTAAAAAATCGATTATTACAGGTATTTTTTTGCTTGTTTTAATTGCATTGATTGTGTTGACTTTTGTATTTTTTATGCAACAGCAAATAGATATTGATATTAAATTTGGTTGTGCATCACCTGATGATGGAAGCAACAGAATATTTTGTAGTACAATAATAATTCCAAAAAATAACTTAACAATTATAGATGTTTGGTTGCATGCTGATGTTATTAAAAGCGCACAATGTAATTTTGAAAATAGTATCTTTAATGATATTTCAACAAATTGGGCGCGCATTATAGCTACAAATATAACTGCAAACCAAGAATATAATTGTATTTTTGAAATAGCATCAAAAACAAATACTGCTTCTAAAGCTGTTAGAGCTACACTTAATATTTGTTACCCTTTAAATGAAAATAATACACTGC
>PFSX01000016.1 GCA_002789275.1 Candidatus Huberarchaeum crystalense
CTTTCTTAGGGATAATTAAATTATCAATTATATTGCTTTCATTGTCTGTGATTCTATTAGTTGTCCCCTTATTATTTAGTTGAAACTTTCCTACAAAAACCGCGGTACAATGATTTGTTATATTTATTCCATTAACTGTTAAATTAGTACAATTTGCACCAGTGCAGCTAATTAATAAAATATATCCGCCAGGTTCAATACTTACATTTGAAAAATATGTATATGTGCAGTCGGATGAAGCATTTTTACAGCCGTTGTTTTGAAATAATGTTTCGCCATTGCTGTTTGTAGTAATATCATAATATTTCCAATCTTGTGAAATAGTTATGTTGTTGTTGGTTGGATTATATAATTCAATCCACTCTGCTGTGTTATTAGCATCATATAAAACCTCTGTAATTCTCAAATCACCCCAGCTTGCTGCTAAAACAATTCCTGTTTTGCTAATAAAAATCGCAAAGACTGCAAAAAAGATAAGTGCTATTGTTAATATGTTTTTACTTTTGGTAAGGTATGCCATATAATATTTACTCAAAAATTTTTAAAAAAGATTTTGTGTGTTGTGCAAAATTATTTAAAAAAACTTAAAATCAGGAGTCATCTTAAAATAAGAATTATCCTGCCCTTGTTGATTTTGTCCTATAAACAAATGGTCTGAGTAAAAAGAAGGTGCAGCAAAAGGTGACATTCCACGCACAATAGGAGTATTATAATAATATCCTCCTATATTGCTTCTATCTATTGCTTCTTGAGACATTTTAAAACCAACTCCTGAAAGCGCGCCAGATTCTAAAACAACTTGCATTTTATCATATTTCCCGTGTTTTTTTAAATCACTCAAAATTGTCTCGGCACCTTTAATACCCATCCCTCCAAACTCTTTTGAAACACCCATCGGTGAAATAATATGTTCGCCGCCAGGTGTATCATTAAGATGCATATGCTTTATTGCAGCTAGTTGTTTGTTTTTTTTTATTTCTTCCCATTGTTCTGCTATTCCTCCTGAAGTTATAATTTTTCCTTTATCCTGACCTTGACTTTCAATAGATTCTACCCCCCAAAAAGAATTGGCATGAGATGTGTCTATATTCATTCCTATCCTTTCAGCAAGATCTGACCTTCCAATATTTCTTAGCTTTTTTTGTGCTTCTATAACCATTTCTGCTGTGGTATCTGCATCTCCCAAAAACCTAATATCTGGATTTTCAACAAAGATTTTTAAGTTACTATCTTTTTTATTTAATTTTTCTTTTTCATATTTGTCAATATTTTCCATCATTTTGGCCAAATTAGATGATCCATTTTCAACAATTGCCTTACTCCAAGTTAAAATACCCTTTTCACCAGGATCAATTCCTTCTTTACCTCTTTTGCGCGCAGAATCCCATTCACGCTTTAACCTACTTATCTCCCCTCTTAATTCATCGCGCATACTATCATCTTTGTTAATCCACTCTCCAAACTTGGGGTCTTCAACATATTTTTCCATCAAATTAAAGGCATTGTCGCTAAGATGGTATTTATATTCATTCGCAGATAAATTTTTGATAAGATTGCTAAAAGATGCTTTAAGTATTGGTTTAAAAAGTTCTTTTCTCTCTTCCAACCGCTTAATGGCATCTGCTATCTCTAAAGAGAATTCTTCCTTGATTTTTTTCTCTTGTTGCTCTAATTGCTTTAATTGCTGGTTTTTTTGTTCTTCAGAAAGTTCTCTTTTTGCTCTAATTTCATCTTTACTTGTCTGCAATTTTTGCAAAAAAATATTGTGTTGGTTTTGGGTATCTTGTAATTTATATTCTAAGGGCCTAACAAAAGAGTAATAAGTTATATCTGTACTATAAATGTCAGAAGATACTTGTTTTTCAAGTTGATTAGAAAAATCTTTATTAATCCTATTTGCAACTTCTGCATCTGTTTCCCATAATAGTTCATTTGTTTCAGAATCTACACCTATTTTGTTGCGTTGTACTGGAATATACATACCAGAAGCAACATCATAAACAGTTGCATGCTTTGCCACAGGTTTTCCAGATTCACCTTTCTGTGGCGAAGTCCAATTCTCAAAAGTAGTGTGTATATTTATCCATTGCGCGCCAGTTTTATCTGCAACATATGTTAACCTTTGCATTAGGTCTGTTGAATCTTTTTGAAAGCGCGCTCCTGCATCTGTATTAGAATCATGAATTACATTTACAATACTTTCAGATCCTACTCCTTGCATAGAATATGGTGCATGAATTCCAAATGAAATATTATTTAAATTTACAAGTTGCTTAATAATACCCATAGATTCGTCTGATGGTGGAACCCCTGCCTTACCTTTAGCCCCCCCAATACCCCGGGGAAACACAGAAATTTCTATTGCTTTTGCACCCCAATTAATTATTTGATTAACTTGCTGCTCATACGATAGTTGAGCAGTCATACCCCCATCTGGCGTTGCTCCAAATCCATATCTTGGAATTAGGTCTGGACTTAAACCTTTATTTTGTTCATCAAAAAATTGTATCATACTTTATTTTAAAGGTAATTTTAACCCAATCTGTTTATAAGGTAAATATAGTATGATCTGTTTATAAGGTAAATATAGTATGATCTGTTTATAAGG
>PFSX01000045.1:0-2593 GCA_002789275.1 Candidatus Huberarchaeum crystalense
CATCTATTTTACAAAAACCGCAATCAACAGTACAAGTTTTACAACTTTCTCCAACAGAATAATCACATTTTCCGTCGCCGCAATAAGAACCACTACAATCACCACAATCAGATGGACAACTTCGACAGCTTTCTACCCCTAAATCACAAATCCTATTACCACACAAAAAGGCTCTTTGTTGTTCTAAAAGTTGCTGAAGTTCGCCTGCTGATATTGTTCCTCCTCTTGTAGTTGCACTATCTCCTCCAATCTCTTCTGTCTTTGGTTTGCAATCCTTAGGACAATCTTCATTTATACCACAAATTCCATCGCCGCAAATACAAGAAATAGAAGTAATTGTAAACATAACACCACACTCTCCTGAATCATCACTGACTTTGCAATAATTCTCACCCCCACAACTTTTGTTAAGTTTAATATTATAAGTATTTACACTATTTATATAGAACTTTCCGCCAAGATATAAAGATTCCCACTTTATATTGCTGCCCACTTTCCACCAACCATCTATTGCAGATGATTCTGCTTTTATTGAAAATAATGTTGTTTGTCCTACTGCTTTTTCTGCAATTTCTTCTATATTAGCATAAGTAGCAACACAAACTAAAAAAGATGCACTTTGACTTTGTGAGACACATTTAGGATTTACATCTTTATTGTTAGCATATGTACAAATTTCATAAGTGGTTTTCTTACAAGATGTTGAGCAAGTTGATTCTTGACTATCTATTATTCCATTGCAGTTATTATCTAGATTGTTATTACAATTTATTGGTTGTGGATTTTTGCCAATGCAAGGGCCCCAAATCCCATCCGCACAAGTTTGAATTCCATCCTTACATATACCTTGTTTTGTTGTATCTGTGCAATTTCGATGTTCTTTGTTCTTACATTCGCATCCTTCATCTATTGTTCCATTACAGTTATCATCTACTTCATTGCAGATTTCTGTTGCTCCTGGATGAATTGATGCATTGCTATCATCGCAGTCTGTGTTGTCTGTTGTATATCCTGATGAGCAAGCAGAAATGGTTTGAGCTATTGAATCTGTTGCGTTTCCATAGCCGTCGTTGTCAGCATCTTTGTAGCAAGTATAAGTATGAGATTTACCACGGTCACAATTTTCATCAACTCTACCATTGCAGTTATCATCTATAACATTGCAATTACTATCTTCACTGCTTGATCCAGGATATATAGTACTAGAACTATCATCACAATCAGTATTATCTCTTACATATCCACTTGGAATTGTTGCATTGTTGATTTGAGTTGTGTTAATAAATGGATTTCCATAGCTGTCATTATCAGCATCTCTATAAAATATATAAATTATATTTATCTGTGCCTTTGATACCTCACTTGTTTCATTAGTATAAGTAGATGTTGCGTTCGCTGCATATGTTTTGACTGCTTCAGTATTGTTGGCTTCAAAAATTGTTTGTGTTTTTATAATTATATTACAATTTGTTAAACTAGCCAGAGAAAGATTCCAATTGCATTTATTTGTTGTTGTATTGCAACCACCAACAAAATTAGCACAAGTAGAAGATATATTTATTATATCTAATTTAAAGTCATACATATCCCTTATTGTCAAATCATCTGCTATATCACCATTATTTTTCAAAGTAATATTATAAATTATCTCATCTCCAACTTTTACTGGCTCAGAAGAATAAGTAATATTTTTTGTTAATGTTGTGTTCGGGCTATTTACATCCAATATACTTATCCCGCTTGCTGAAATGATTGGGTTAAACTGACCTGTTGCAATAACAACATTAATTATTTTATTTATAGGTAATACATCTTGCTGCTGTTGATTTAGATCTATTTTTTCCTTTAATAAAGAGATACTATTTTTTTTCTTATTGTTATCAGCAATTGTATCAAGTTGCTTATCTATTTTATCTTCTATTATTTCTTTTGTTTTCTTATCGCTATTTTTATATTTGGTCGCAGAAAGATCATTATATTTTACAGTATAATTGACTTCAAAAGTGGTGCTTTTGCTCGCATTTAAGCGCGCGATGTTCTGAGACCAATTAAGCAAACCGTCAACAACAGTAATATTTGTTAATGGAACATTGCCTGTGTTATTTATCTTAATAGTATAAGTAATATTTCCCCCAACTTTTGCTTTTTGTTTATCAGCTGTTTTTAAAATATTAAGACCTAAATTAGCAACAATTATTGTATTATTTGGCGTACAATAATAAGTTCCATTATTGCCCTTTCCGTCGTTCATTGGCGAGTCAGCGCAAGGGCATTCCCACTTTGCTGGCGCACATTTTTGTTTATAAAATTCCCCTGAACCATCAAAACAACGATCTGCTAATGATATGTTTATGCAGTTCTTGTTTTGACATTCATAATTTGCTGTGCAGGTGTTATCATCTGCTTTCTTTGTCTTAATTTTATGACTTGAATCACAGTAATGTGTTGAGTTGTATTCTGCAGTTGCATTAACGCATTCCCAACTGCTTGGATGACATTTTCCATCATTCATGCAGTTGTTGCTTGTGCATTGCTCGTTTGCTGTGCAAGTTGAGTTATTTGGTTTTTTTGCTTGGCAAGTATGAGATGTGTT
>PFSX01000045.1:2841-3362 GCA_002789275.1 Candidatus Huberarchaeum crystalense
CAAACACCATAACCATCGCCATCATCATCCTTACAAAACAGGCAGGGATATGTGCAGCCCGTTGTTCCTGCATCATTATATCCTCCAGAAGTATTACCACAAGTGTTGTTATTTCCTGTGTTGCTGTTGTCTGTATTGTAAATATCCATGTTTGAATTATTGCATACTATATTAAATATTAGGTTGTTGTTTGAGGAAGAACGTAAATAAATTCCATTCTGACTATTAAAATTTGCTGTGTTGTTTGTTAGGGTGTTGTTGTTTGAGGAAGAATGTAAATAAATTCCATAATTATTTGAATTTGCTGTGTTGTTTGTTAAGGTGTTGTTGTTTGAGGAAGAACCTATAGAAATTCCATAATTATTTAAATATGCTGTGTTGTTTGTTAGGGTGTTGTTTGAGGAAGAAAGTAAATAAATTCCAATACGAACATTTAAAATTGCTGTGTTGTTTGTTAAGGTGTTGTTGTTTGAGGAAGAAAGTAAATAAATTCCATCCAACCTATTTGAATTTGCTGTGTT
>PFSX01000023.1:0-2733 GCA_002789275.1 Candidatus Huberarchaeum crystalense
AACTTTAATCATATTTAGATAAAATAGATAATAGCAATTAAAGAAAAGTGTCAACTCTACAATATAACTTTACAAACATAGTCCTGAACGGATTCGAACCGTTGTCATCAGGACCAGAACCTGATATGCTAGACCACTACACCACAGGACTATAAACTTAGTTTTTTTATTATAACTTTGTGTAATTTTTATATTTGTATTATTAATTTAAATAATACACAAACAGAAAAGAAAAAGATTAGAACAAAACTCAACCAAAAACAATAAATAAAACCCAAACATCAAAAAAAAAAACCAACAAAAAACATAAAAAATCAAAAAAAAATTCTTAAAACCCACAGCAAACCAAATATCTCAACACTAACAGGAAAACAACAAGCAAAATACACAAATTTAACAAAACAACAAGCATAAAAAAAATAAACTAACAAAAAACACTCAAAAAATCAAATCCAACAAAAAACCTAAAAGCAAAGTAAAATATATTTTTGTTTAATTAGTAGCGTCTTTCTCGTCTTTCGCCGCTTCCGTATCTTCCTCCATTTTCACTTCTTCCGTAACCCTCTCTTCTATGCTCACTTCTTCCGCCACCCTCTCTTGGTGGAAAGTCCTCTCTTGGCCGCGCTTCACTAACACCAATTTGTCTGCCGTCAATTTCTTTATTATTAAGCATTTCTATTGCTTTTACAGCTTCTTCGTCTGTTTCCATTTCAACAAAACCAAATCCTCGGGATCTACCTGAAAACTTGTTTTTAACAATGTTTGCTGTTTTGACACTACCTGCTTGAGAAAAAAGTTCTTTCAACGATTCGTCAGTTGTGCTGAACGGTAAATTTCCAATAAACAATTTGGTTGTCATAGTATTATTTAGAGCGGTGTTTAAAAGGAGCCCTATTTTCTTTATTTTTTAAATTCAAATAGAGTTGTATTAGCTGATTTGCAGTTTGCTTGATATCTTGTTTTCTTGCCTCAACAAGGCAATTTTTGCTCAAAAAGTCCTTGTTTTGATAAGCAATTGAGAGTTTTTTTAAAAGGTCAGTAGTGTTGCCTGGTTCATATAAAAAGCCGGTTTTTCCAAGTGTTATTGTTTTTTTAAGAGCAAGTGCTGCTGCTCCAATTACTGGCGTTCCGCAAGCCATTGCCTCGATTGCTGTTAAACTTTGGGTTTCAACAGTTGAGGGATTAACAAGAAAATCAATTTTATTATATATTTTAGCGAGTTTTTCGCGCTCAACATTACCTAAAAATTTAATATTGGTTTTTCCACTTGCCAAATTTTCATAATATTTTCTTGCTGGTCCTTCGCCTACGATTAAAATATCTCCATCAAACTTGTTTGATATATTAATTATATCTTCAACATGCTTTTCATAACCCAATCTGCCAATATAGCCAATTGCCTTTTTTTTAAGTTTTGTTCGCTTGCATTTAAATAATGCTAAATCAGTTCCATTCGGCAACTCTACTGCGTTTTTTATTCCGCGCTCTTTCAAAAAATCAACAATTATTTCTGAGGGTGTTAAAACCAAATCGCATTTTTTTAAAATTTGTTTTTCCCACCACCAGCAAATTTTTTGAAGTGTGTTGTTTAGTGGCTTTCTGATAGACAAAGGTAAGCTCTTAACCAAATATTCTGTGTATAAATGAGTTGGAGTATGATATGTAACAACACAAGGTATTTTTTGCTTTTTTGCCATTTTAATCCCTAAAAGTGCTGCGCCATAAAGACCGTGAATATGAACTATGTCAAAAAGATGTGAAGAACTTTTTTGCCAGGGAAAAACTATCCTATACCCGCTATAAAAAGGAAATGAAAGTGAAAAAAGAGGAATCTCATTTTTACTTGGTTTATATTTGCTCGCAGGATAAAACACTTTGACTTCATGCGATTTTTCAAGAGCTTTTTTAAATTGATTTACAGCAAAGGTCACACCATTGACTTGTGGGAAATATGTGTCTGTGAAAAAAGCGATTCTCATATTCTTTTTAATTTTTACATTTTTTGCTGCTTTTTCTTATAAAAATTATGTCTTTACCTGATTATGAAACAATGCTTGATTTAGCTCTTTCCAAAGTCAAACACAAAGCGAGCGACGAACGATTTATTGTTCCTGGTCTTCAAATAATATCTACAAAAAATAAAACAATAATCAAAAATCTTGCTGACATTGCGAAAAAAATTAAGCGAGAACCAAAGCATATATTGAAGTTTTTAATTAAAAAGTTTGCTGCGCGCGCAGAAATCCTGCTAAGCAGTGACGCGAGTTTTTATCAGCAAATAAATTCTGGGTTAATTCGTGAGGCATTTTCGCAATATTTGAAAGAATATGTTGTATGTCATACTTGTGGTAAATATGATACTGTTCTTGAGAAGCGAGAGGATTTTTATGCTCTCAAGTGCGAGGCATGTGGGGCTGAAAGATTGATTTTGAGGTAAAAAGTAAAATTTGCTAAATAACTAACTTTTTGTCAATGGTTCTATAAACCAACACCACTTTATTATATTTATATTTTTCTCTTTTTTTCTAATGTAATGTTTTTTAAAACCATGCTAAAAATTAACCAATTTTTTTTATATCTTTTTGTATATCCTTCTTTTAAACCTATATTATTATTGTAATAAATATTATGGGCACAAACAAAATAGGTAAAATAAGTAAAAATCATCGCACTTTATTTTTGTTAGCATTACTAGTCTTTTTTTTAAGTTTTTGTGTATGTGAAGTTAATGCA
>PFSX01000023.1:3253-3716 GCA_002789275.1 Candidatus Huberarchaeum crystalense
CAACAACACCTTAACAAACAACACAGCAAATTCAAATAATTATGGAATTTATTTACTTTCTTCCTCAAACAACAACACCTTAACAAACAACACAGCAAATTTAAATGTTCGTATTGGAATTTATTTACTTTCTTCCTCAAACAACACCATAACAAACAACACAGCAAATTTAAATAGTAATTATGGAATTTTGTTACGTTCTTCCTCAAACAACAACACCTTAACAAACAACACAGCAAATTTAAATAATTATGGAATTTATTTACATTCTTCCTCAAACAACACCCTAACAAACAACACAGCAAATTCAAATAATTATGGAATTTATTTACGTTCTTCCCCAAACAACAACATAACAAACAACACAGCAAATTTAAATAATTATGGAATTTATTTACGTTCTTCCTCAAACAACAACCTAATATTTAATATAGTATGCAATAATTCAAACATGGATATTTAC
>PFSX01000047.1 GCA_002789275.1 Candidatus Huberarchaeum crystalense
AGCAGTCTGCCAGAGGGTGATATATGCGACGTAAGTTTCGGATATACCCCTAAAATGTATGAATATACGACATTAATGTAGGATATATTGAAGTTATATGAAATTGCGCCCTATGAATTTATTGTTGTCCAAACTGAAAGGAGGCTATAAATATGAAACTGAAACGTCTTGCACAAAAGTACCGTTCTTCTTACTACACAGGATGGTAAACGACTTTTGATTGACCCTGGGAAGTATAATCTTGACCCCGGTAAATTGACTTTAGAAACATTCCCGACAAGTGATGTAATTGTGATCACACATAAACATGCCGACCACTTCGATATAGATCTTTTGAAAACAATATTAACAAAGAGTATACCTGTGATTTTTACTAATACAGAAATTAAGGAAAGTTTGAAAAAGTATGGTATAACTGCTAAAGAGATAAGTGAAGGAGTTACTGTTACAGAAGCGGGATTTTCTATTACAGCGATCAGAACAGATCACATAGTGAGAGACGAGAAAATCATAAATTTTGGTTTGGTTGTATCAGCAGACGGAACAAATCTTTACCATACAAGCGATACCCTATTCATAGAACCATCACACCTCCCAAGAGAGACGAGGACAAAATATCTTCTTGTTCCTATTTCAAACCGCGGGGTAGTAATGGGTATTGACGATGCCCTTGTGTTTTCAAGTGAGTTAAAGTCAAAAGTGGTAATACCTATACACTACGATTCACCAAAAGACAAGAATCGTGTTGATCCAAAGGAATTCGCAGAAAAAGCAAGCAGGTTAGGAATTAAAGTTCGCATCTTAGTATTTGGTGAGGAAATAGAATTATGAGATAACACAATGATATTGTAAAAAATATTCATCTTATTATTTTAGCAAGTGGTTTGGGAACCTGACTCAGACTAAGAACAAATTATCCCAAAACTTCAAAAAACTATTTCTTTCTACTTCTTCCTGTTCTCTTTGCCGAGAGATGTCCAACTTTTCTTCCGGGGGGGGTCTTTCGTCTGCTTATTGTTGTTGGGTGACCTAAATTTTTGCCTCCGTGTGGGTGGGCATAAGCATCCATTGCTGTGCCTCGCACAACAGGATAAAGCTTTCTCGTCGCTGCTCTTGCAAAATGTTTGTTTCCTGCTTTTAAAAATGGTTTGTCTTCTTTTCCTCCGCCAGCTGCAATACCTATAATTGCGCGACAATTTGATGCAAAATATTTTGTTTTTTTAGATGGCAATTGAACCAGCACTTTGCCTTCTTCTTTGTTTAATATAGTAGCAAATGAACCGGGAGTTCTAACTATTGTAGCATCGCTTGTGGGTGTAATTTCTATATTAAAAAATTGTACACCAACAGGAATATATTTAAGCTCGCAGACATTTCCTTTTGTTGGTTTGTTCAATTCAATCATATCACCTACTTTATTACCTTCAGCTGCTAACATATATAATATTGTTTTGTCTTCTTGCAATAATTTAAGAAGAGGTGTGTTGTGCAAAGTATCATCAACAATATCAATAATCTCTGCAGCTTGCAAAATCATCTGAGGTTTTGCTAAAGCATGATGTTTCAGTGCTCGGAAGATGCTACCCTTTCCTCGCCGTTGTTGAATTAGTCTTTTTCCCATATATTTTTTAGCAAGATCAATATATTAAAACTTGAATTAAAACATTATGCCTGAAATGATAATTCTTGTTGATGAAAAAGATCGCGAAATAGGTGAAATTGAGAAGATCGAAGCACATAAAAATGGTGGCAAACTGCATCGCGCATTTTCTATTTTTATTTTTAATTCAAGTAATGAAATTATGCTGCAAAGGCGCGCGCTAACAAAACATCACTGGGCAGGTGTTTGGTCAAATACTTGTTGCTCGCACCCCCTAATCAAAGAAAAATTAGAAAATGCTGTTCATAGGCGTCTAAAAAAAGAAATGGGTTTTGATTGTATTTTAAAAGAGGCATTTTCTCTTGTTTATAAAGCAACTGATAAAGAAACAGATCTTACAGAATGGGAATATGATCATTTTTTTATTGGTGTTTTTGATGGCGCGCCAAAACTAAACCCTAAAGAAGTCAAAGAGTGGAAATGGATAAAAATCAATGAACTCAAAGATGATTTAAAGAAAAACCCAAAAAAATATACTCCTTGGTTTAAAATCGGACTTAATAAAGTTGTTGAGAATTTATAAATTTTTGCTTGTTTTTGTGGGGGTTTTTAAAATATTATATTATAATATACTATGGGTAATATACTATGGGAAGCAAAAAAAACAGCTAAATTACCAGATCCATTTTCGACAAACCTACCAGAAAAACAGATACAAACAACGCGCG
>PFSX01000014.1:0-5816 GCA_002789275.1 Candidatus Huberarchaeum crystalense
TTGTTTTCTTTGCTCTGGTTTTCAGTGTTTTGTATATGGTGTATTATAAAATCCCAAATATTTAATTTAGCTGACTAAGATGTGTTTTGTATATTTTTGTATATAATATATTATAAAATATATATATAATATTTAAAATCCCAAATAGTTTTGTATATAATATATTATAAAATATATATAATATTTAAAATCCCAAATAGTTTTGTATATAGTATATTATAAAATGTATATACTATTTAAAACCTCAAGTATTTAATTTATCTAAAATATATTTATTCTAACATCTTATGTTATTTCTCACAATAACTATCAAATTTAACCAATTATATAGCCACTTTACTATAAAACACACCATAAATTAATCAAAAATCAATAGAAGAAATAATATAATTATCAAACAGCAAAGTATTTCTAAACAATGCATTAGAATCTATTTTATCTGATGCCAACAAAATTCTAAGTTCAAAAGTCATATCTATAACATCTTCACCTCTCCAAGGAATGTGTTGCCCAACTATTTTACAGATTAGTAGAGGTATTTTTTTTTGTAAAAGAAATTGTTCGCCAAATTCTGCGTGCCTAATTGTGTTGTCAATGACTATTACTTTATTTTTTCCTTTAATATAAGCATAGTCATAAATTTTCATAATGTCGTGAAGCAAACAACTAGCCACAAGATAATCTATATTAATGTCCTCATTGTAAATTTCTTTGAGTGTTATGGCAATTTCTAAAGACAGTGTAGTAACAGTAAAAAGATGATCAACTAATCCTCCGCGATAAGTGTGATGCCATGGTCCGCCAGGGCAATCTTCAAGTGAAACAGGCTCATTAGGGTAGTTATTGTTTTGTGGATTTTTGAGTATATTGACTACTTGCGCGCGCAACTTTTTGTTCTTAATGTGAGCAGTTAATTTTATTAAATCTTTGAATATTTTTAAAGACATATCTTTTTTTATTTATTTTATTCCCAAACACCATCAAGCTTTTCGCTGCAAAACGCGCACTTTCCATCTTTAACAAAATCTTTGTTAACAGAAAAATTCGTTCTGGTAATGAGCCTTTTTCCGCACTTTTGACAAAAAGTGTATTTTTGCTGAATAATATTTCCTACGTAAATATAAATCAAGCCCATTTCTTTGCCTATTTTAATTGCTTTTTCAATATCTGATATTGTTGTTGGTTTGTGATTCATCATTTTATAGCAAGGGTAAAATGCAAGAATATGCCAAGGAATCTTTTTGTCAATTGAAGCAAGTGCTGCTGCAATTTTTCTAATTTGCTTTTCATTATTATTTTCACCCAGAATAAGCAAGGTCTCAACTTCAACCCATTTTCCTGCTTGTCGCAAAATCTTAATATTTTTCAAGACAATCTCAAAAGCATCTTTTTTTACTCCAACAATTTGTTCATAAAAAGATTCATCTCCTTTTAAATCAATGCTAAATCCATCAATCCAAGAAAAATTAACAGCATCTAAATTCATAAATCCATTGGTCACAAAAACATTTTTTAGACCTTTGACTTTGGCTAATTTTCCAATTTTTTCAAAATACTCCCAAGCAATTGTTGGTTCAGTATATGTATATGCAATGACTTTGCAATCGCTTTTTTTTGCATCATCAATTATTTTATCTGGCGACACATCTTGACAACGCAAATATCTATTAAGCACTTCATCTCGGATGTTAGATATTTGTGAAATTTCCCAATTTTGGCAATATTTACAGGAAAAATTGCATCCAAAAACACCAATTGAAAAAGCATGGGTCCCAGGCAAAAAATGAAAAAAAGGCTTTTTCTCAATTGGATCAACACAGACACTCGCAATATGAGCATCTAAAAATAGCGCGCCATTCTCATTCAAGCGAACACCACAACGGCCTTTTTTTCCTTCTGCAATCGTGCAATTATTGTGACAAAGTATACACACAACTTCTTTGTTTTTTTTGTTTCCAATTTTCCAATATTTTGTTTTTAACATATTATTTTTGCACTAAAAACATATAGTTGAGCGCGAGGTTTTAGATAGAACAATTTTAGACAATTTTGTCATTGATTTTGTAAAAATTTTAGATAAGCATAAGTCAAATATATTATTGTATCTGGTTTTGTTGCGATTGCACATGGCCGCGCAAGAGGAACAATAGACATTGACTTAATTATGGAAAAAATGAGCAAAACAAAATTTACAAAAGTATTTAATAAAATATTAGAACAAGGATTTATATGTATGCAATCCTCTAACCCAAATATTGTATATTTTGAATATTTGCTTCAAAAACTTAGCGTTCGATTTTATAGAAAAAATTCATTTATTCCTGAGATAGAAATAAAATTAAAAAGTTGATGTCACTTAGAAAATGAAAGATCAAAAATTTCATCAATATTTAATTCAAATCCTGCTACAGGAACCTTTATACCCCAATTTTCTAAGACTTTTTTGTTAAATTCTCCAATTATCCCTACTTCTTTATCTTTAACAATAATCTTTCCTTGTTTTTCTGCATCAAAGGATAGATGCTCTGATAACAACACTTTATAATCAACACCCAGTAATCTCAACAAAGCATCTAAATTTTGCTTTGCTTGATTAAAATCAGCATTAGTGTTTGCAATTAAACAAGACGCTTTTCTAACATCTCTACACAAAACATCTTTAACATTTTCATCAGGAATCACAACAAAACCAACTTCAAAAATTTTCTGTGGGTATTGGTGGTGTTGGTTGTTTTTAAGAACTTTGAAAAGCTCAGGAATAATCCAAGTCCTTAGAGAATTTATTGTGTTTTCTGTTGCATTAGTAATAGAAACATGCGGTTCTTTTTCTATATTCATTTGTTTGTATTGGTTTTGCCTGCTTGTTGAAATATAAGTAACTGTCTCTTGAAATCCCAAACCCACAAATATTTCAGCAATTTTTTCTCCAAAATCTGACTTTGGAAGTGTTTTTCCAACTGTGCTAATGTTTGGAAATGTTGGTTTTATATTATCATATTTGTAGGCTCTTCCAACATCATCAATAACATCTATTTCATGCCAAAGGTCTGTCCTAAAAAAAGGCGCGAGAACAGTAATTTTATCTTCACTGCATTCTGCTTCAACAATATCATATAACATTCTTTTTAAAAGTTCTTTAACTTTGTCAGATGAAACATTTATTCCTAAAAGTTGGTTGATTTTTTTAACACTAACTTTTCGTTTAATTGGCGCAACATCAGGACAAATCACTATTTTGTCACTATACTTTATATCTAATGAATAAATCTCACCACCCATATCTGCGAATATGGCTGCAAATATGTTTGCAACTTGTTTCAATTGCACTAAATTAGGCCCCGTTGCTTCAAAAAATATATCTTTTGTGTGTTCGTCAATTTTTCCAACAAGATGTGAATTTATAATCGGCGGCATTGACATAATTGTTCCTGCTGAATCAACAAACAAAGGGTATTTTTCTTCTCCTTCTAAAATATGTGCATATTTTCGTCCTGTTGGATGTTGAGACAAAATTTGGCGGCCAGTAATTTCGCGATCAAATTCAAGTGGCCGAAAAACAATTTCATCTAGTTTGCGCGCAGTAAATATAACAGGAAATTTAATTTTTTCAAGAGGATAAATTCCTATTCCTCCTTTTTTGCGTTTTTTAAGCAGGAGATCTCCTATTTTTTCTTGAATCTGAATTATTTCTTTAATTTTTTCATCATCAAACTTCAAACCCCTGACTGCAAAAGCAACAACAGATGGCCATTTTTCTATTGGATTTTCTACTTTGACAAATGAAGGGTGTTTTACAACTTTGTATTTTGGAAGACCTGTTTCTATTTCAATATAAGCGCGAAAGGCGCGCCCCAAACCTTGAACAGACAACATATCATATCTATCAGGAGTTAGTTCTACTTTTACATTTTCTCCATCAAAGCCCTTTACATCTATTCCAAAATCAAATAAAATATCTTCAAGTTCTTTATAGCTAATTTTTTTTCCAAGTGTCTTACTGATTTCTGTTAAAGATGTGTCTAATATTCCCATTTAAAACTTCTCCAATTGTTTTGTAATGCAATTAAACAAAATATTAATTCTCATCACCCAATTCTCCTTCGATTAATTTTCTTTTGCGAAGCCAATCCAAATTACAAAAAGGGCCCAAAGTATCTCTCATATCTTTTGTTTTTGTCAGCAACATTACAAGACGATTAAAACCCATACCCCAAGCAATTACTGGTTTTGTTATTCCATAAGGTGCTAATGCCTCTGGTCTAAATATCCCTGAATTAATTAAAGCATCCCATTTCTTTAACTTTTCATCATAATAATATGCTTGCATCGATGGTTCGGTATAAGGATTATAGACTGGCTTAAATTTAATTTTTGTAACACCTAATTTTGCATAGAACTCTTTGATAAATCCCTTTAAATGGGATAATGTAAGTTTGTCAGCCATAACAAAACCCTCTACCTGGGCAAATTCTGAAAGATGAGTCGCATCTATTGCCTCATTTCTAAAAATGCGCGCAATATAAAAATATTTACACTTTTCAACATCTTTTAATTTATCAAAATAAAATTTTCTAAATGTTGTTGCTGTTGAGTGTGTGCGTAAAATCAAATCAGATGCAATGTCTTTGCTCCAAGGTATTTGATAACCAGTTGAACCAGTATTTCCTCCATTTTCTTGAACTTCTTGAATTTCCTGAACTAACTTTTTGTCAGGTAACCCTCCTTTTTTTCCAACAAAATATGTATCTTGAACATCGCGCGCAGGATGGTCTTGTGGAATAAACATTGAGTCCATGCACCAAAAGGCTGTCTCAACCATTGGACCTTCCATCTCTTGAAAACCCATTTCAAGAAAAATTTTTGTAACTATTTTAGCAACCTCGTTATAAGGATGTCTTCTGCCAGGATAAATTAATGTAACTGGCGCTGAAACATCAAATTGTATTTCACTTTTTATTTTACTAATATTTATTTCTTTTCCTTTTTTTGTTAGGCAAATTTTTTTAATTTTTGCAAGAACAAGAATACCTCTCTGAAGTAAAATTGTTTGCGAATCATCTGTTGATTCTACAGAATATATAAATAATTCACTGTCTTTTTTTATTTCTTCTGAGCGCGTTATTGGAAAAATAGAATATAAATAGTTTTGAGTTGGTATAAGAAGTTTATCTTTTTTCAGCAAAACAATCATTCCACTGCCAACTTGGATAAACCCTTTTTGTTTAAGATAGCCAAGAGCAACACTAAATTCTACATGAGTAAGATTTATTTTTTCTTTAACTTCTTTAAGAGGAATGCCTATAATAGATGTTTTATTGTTTTGCTGAATTATCTCAACTATTTTTATTATCTTATCATACAACTGCTGTTCAGGTAGGTATTTTTGCTTGTATTGTTCTCCTTTTTCACCGATGATTATTTCTTTACTCTCAATTTCTTCTACTAACTCTTTTTTTATTAGTTTTAAAACTGCGCGGCTGACTGTTGGATTTAGCATTTTTGTTTTGTTAGCAATATCTTTTATTTCATAACTACCTATTACACTGTTTTGCAAAAAGTCCAAAACTTGTTTTTCTTGTGATGTTAATGAGAGCATATATTATTTGCTATCATTTATTGCTGTTTTGTGTTTAAATAAGAGCACGTATTTATTTATTGCTGTTTATATAAAATTAGTGCAAAAACAAGCAATTCAAAAGTTATAGTAATGATTGAATTGCATGCTAACTATTTTAATTAGTTGTGATATTTATAAATGTATATTAATTATTTTAATTAGTTGTGATATTTATAAATGTATATTAATTATTTTAATT
>PFSX01000014.1:5835-15065 GCA_002789275.1 Candidatus Huberarchaeum crystalense
TTATTTTAATTAATTATAGTGCTGATTAGATTACAAATTGGTCGTTTTTGATTAAAAATAAGATGTATCTTAAAAAAAGCACTTTTAAACACATACTTTATGCAATTATGAGCTTTTTTGGTTCATTTATATTGATTGCGCACAGCATTATTCTTGACTTTGATCTTAATGCATTCAGCAGAATTACTTGGCAAGGTGTTATTCTTTCAACAATTGCGATTTATATAATTATGTACATATATGAACTAGTTCATGAATATGATGATTCTAAATGTTTTGATAAATCAAAAATTAAAGCAACCTAAATATAAAACCCGCACAATTAAGTCCAACACAATGTAATTTTTTAGAGAATTTTTAAAAACACCAAACATTTAAATATATTATGGCAGCAAAAACATCGCAAAAAAAGAAAAAATTTGAGGTTGACAAAAACCAAATAAAACTATTAAAAAAGTTAACTGAAACACCTGGGCCATCAGGAGGAGAAGAAAAAATCTCAGCAATTATCCAAAATGAGATTAAGCCTTATATAAATAAAATGAAGATTGATCTTATGGGTAATATTATTGCTGAAAAAAAAGGAAACACAAAAGGACCAAAAATTATGCTTGTTGCACATATGGATGAAATAGGATTAGTTGTAAAATATATTGATGATGCGGGTTTTATTAGATTTGTAAAAATTGGTGGGATTGACGATCGTGGTTTGCTAAATGAAAAGGTTGCGATTCATACAAAAAACAAATCTTTTCGAGGAATTATTGGTTCAAAAGCAGTACATTTGCAAAAATCTGAAGAAACAAAAAAAGTAATTAATTATGAAGATTTGTATATTGATATTGGCGCAAAAGACAAAAAAGATGTAGAAAAAATAGGTGTGCAAAACGGCGACTATATTTCCTTTTTATCTGAATTAGAACTTCTTCCAAATAATTTTGTGTGTGGAAAAAGTTTAGATAATAATATAGGTGTGTTGGTTTTGATTGAGGTTTTGAAAAAAATTAAGAACTTTCCAGGTACAATTTACGCTGTTTTTTCAACGCAAGAAGAGGTTGGATTAAAGGGCGCGCGCACAGCAGCCTATACAATTCAGCCAGATTTTGCTTTGGCAATTGATACAACAATCGCAGGAGATACGCCAGGAATTGACCCAAAAGAAAGCAATGTTAAACTAGGGAAAGGACCTGCCATTACTTTTGTCGAAGCATCAGGAATAGGAGCAATCGTGCCAAAAAAAGTGCGCGATTTGCTAACACAAACAGCAAAAAAAGAAAAAATCCCTTATCAAATAGAAATATTGTCTGGAGGAATGACTGATATTGCCATAATTCAACTTGTTAGGAGCGGAACCCTTTCAGGCGGCATAGGAATTCCAACCCGTAACCTTCACACACCTGTTGAAATATCATCTTTAGAAGATGTTGATCTGACAATCAAATTTGTTGAAAAAATTGTTCAAAATCTGCCAAAATATTTATAAGTTTCGCTCTTTTTTTAGATAAAATACATAACTTATATTGAGTTATGTATAACTTTATTATTTGTTTTCAAACAAGAAAAATACTACTACTCAAAGCCCACCAAAAGCGAAAAACAAAATTAAATCCAAAACACTAACCAAAATAAAAAATAAATATTAATTATAATTTAAAGGATGCATATTTTACTTTATTATATTCAAAGTTTTTAATCAAAACAAATAACATACAATCTAATTTTTATTAACTAAAACACAAAATTTTTAATCAAAACAAACAATATACAATCTAACTTTTATTAATTAAAACACAAAAATCAAATCTATTAACTAATATCTCATACGATCAAAACACAAGTTAACATATAGCACCAGCAAAATAACCTACAACATTGCTTTTATCGTTTGTAACATCTGCTGAAGTTGTGTAAAAAAGCGACATGGGTTTTCTGTCACAGCTCGCAAGCAAACAGCAAATAGGGATATATCCACATGCAGAAATATGGTTTTCTTCAACAACTTTTTTCAAGTTTTTCCAATCACCTTTGAGGAAGGAATTTATTAAAAGTTTATCTTTATTTTCTGCTTCATCCTGAGAAACATAATGCGACATATCGCTTGACGCCACAACAATAAGCAGATGGTCTTTTGGCAAACTTGCTGATGCAGACTTAATTTTTTCAGATATTTCTTCAATCACGCGCGGGTCTGTTGTTCCCAAAATAATTGGCACAATATTATATTCTATTTTTTTGCTGTTTTTTTCCAAAAGCATATGAATATACTGAATAAATGGCAACTGGACTTCAACAGCATGCTCGTTTGCAAATGCCACAATATCTTCTTGCAAATAGCGGCTGGTTTTTAAAAAACTTTGCACAATTTCAGAACATATATTGACTTCTCCAAAAGGCAATTGCCAAACAGCGTTATTTGAAATTGCATTTGCTTTCCCTAAACCAGTGTGATTTGGAGCAAGAATAATATAATTTATTTTGCTTGCTGTTGTTGTTTCCAAAAACTGATAGAGTGTTTTATAAGCATATGCTGCTGTTTTTCCTGAGTAAACATAACCTGCATGAGGAACAACAATTCCCTGAATTTGATTTACTGTTGGAAGGTCTTTTATTTTGCTAAAAAAAGATGATAGCATTAATTCAAGTTTATCTTTATCTTCAGGATAAAATTTTCCTTTGGCAACAAGCGGTTGTATGTACATTTTACTCCCAACCGCACGAATTTTTCAAATTTTTGAGTTTAGAATTGAGTGCATTGATCTCTTTTTCAAGTGATGAAATGCTTGCAACATCGCATAATGATGTATCTATATGTTCTGATGGAATTGTTGTTTGTGATTTTGTAAAGGGTTGTTGTTTTTGTTCTGCTGTTTGAAACATTGGTGCTAGAATTTGGGGTGAGATTAGCTCTTTTTTTTGTTGCTCTTGTGGTTTTGGCTGGTGAGGAATAGTATTATTTTGTTCTTTTTTAACTTCAGCTGCTTGGGTTGCCACTTGCATAGCAATACTCAAAACAGTGGAAAGCTCGTCAAACACACTTTTAAGAAAAGGGTCAGGATTTTCTTGAGAATATCCTTGTATAGATGCAGTGTCTTTTTCAGGAGAACCGTAGCGAGGAATAAGCTGGAAAAAAAGATGTTGAACTTGCGCGCCCGAGCCAGGCCCTTCATTAGACAACACCATAAACCCATTGCAATTAGCATATGTTGCCTTAATTGCACTCATAACTTTTGCAATAGCAACAAACAATCCCTGAAACTCGCCCCCATTAAGTTCGTACAAATATGTTATATGGCGTTTAGCAATCACATTCATAGTTCCTTTTGTTCGAGGATATTTGTCTAAAAAGGCAATGACAAATTGGTCTTCATACACTTTAAATGCAGGAACTTGTCCTGTAACGATCTGGCAAAAAATACATTGTGGGTCCATATTTTTTATTGTTAAGAGCGCAAAATTTCAAAGTTTAAATAAAGTGCTCACTTTTGTTAGTAAGATTTACTATATATTTTAAACAGATTAAATACTTGGGATTTTAAATAGTATATACATTTTATAATACACCATATACAAAACACATCTTAGTCATCTAAATTAGATATTTGGGATTTTATAATACACCATATACAAAACACTGAAAACCAGAGCAAAGAAAACAAATATTGCAAGCTCTTTTTGAAGCAATTTACTCAACAACACAAAAAACCACAAAAAGTAAAGCAACAAGAGCCATAAATAAGGTGTTTTAACTGCTTTTATTTTTACATATGCAAAAGAAACCAAAGGAGCAATTTGCCAAAAAGCAAAAATCGCGCCACCAAAAAACACATAAGAAATAAAGGAATTTTGTGGAAGGAACAGCAAAATTACAAGAAACAGCAAATAAATTTCACTTCCAAGGAGATAAATATATCCTTCTTTTTGCTGACCATAGTTTGGGGTTATATATTTTTTCGTATAATTGTCATTAAGACGCTCTCTGCTTACAATAGCAATAGGTAGGTGAAGCAGAGCCCCAGCAACAAAAGAAACGAGCGCAGGTTTCCAAAGAAATTCATGCTCGTGGATATAATCATATTTTGTGGCAAGATACCTAAAAACAAAGTAATATATACTAACTATAATAATAGCAACCAGTGCGCTAAAAACAAGCCATTCTATATTAAATTTTGATGTAAGTGAAAAAATTCCTCCCCAAAAAAGAAACGCAAAAATCATTGAGAGCAAAAGAGATGATAAGATTGTTTTGGAGTATTTATTCTGAACCATATATTTTTTTTAAACTTTTTTTGATTGCTTTTATTTTCTTTGTGTCTGTGTTTTTATGCTAAATTTAGTTATCTCCATTATACGCAAAGGATAGAGTTTGTGGCTAACTTTTTTCATTTCATATGGGAGGTCTTTATTAAGAATTGATTTGACAGCATCAGTGTAAGTTAGTTCGCTGATCTTTTTAGTTAAAAAATCACGGAGCGCGCTCCGAATCAAAGTCTCTTTTGTTTTTGTTGTTTTTTTAATTGTTGCTGCGCTATAACTTAATTTTACAAGTATACCTTCTTTTGTTTTATAAACTTGATTATCCTCAATTAAGTTTGTTTTTGATAAAATTATGTTTTGTTTTTGTGAAGCCAATATTTGAATGCCTTCTAACTCTGTTAATATTGTTTTTTCTTCTATTTTGCTAATTTTAAATGTTCCGTCATATTTGTAGTATTTTGGTTGATTCATCACTAATCCAATATTATATTGTATTTTTTTTCCAATCGCGTTTTGCAACCCAGACAAGTATATTTCTCCAATCACGGTGTTTCCACAAATGTCTTGCGGTGCTCTTACTTCTTCCCATCGCTTTTTTATTATTTTTTTTGCTTGTTGTTTTTTAGATGCCATAATGTTTTTGTAATATTGCTAAAAATTATATGAATATTAAGAAAATTGTAGAAAAAGTTAGTCCTAACACTCAAGAAAAAAAGCAAGTAAAAGAAGTTAAATTAAAAATTGAAAGAGCATTGTGTAAAATTGTTAAAAAATATACATTAATAGATAGATATGTTTTTGCTGGCTCGTTTGCCAAGAATACATGGATAGCAGGCCATAATGAGTTTGATGTTTTTTTGGTTTTTTCAAAAAAAGCAAATATTATTCAACTTGAAAAACAAGGTTTAGATTGCGGAAAAAAGTTAGCAGTAGCACTTAAAGGAAAACAACACCTAGTTTATGCATCTCATCCTTACTCACTTATAACTCTTCCAAACAGATTTTCTTTAGATTTAGTTCCTTGTTATGCTGTTAATAATAGTGAAAAAATTATTTCTGCTGTAGACCGCTCTCCCCTTCATGTTGATTTTGTCAAAAAAGCAATACATAAAAACCCACAAATAGTTGTTGAAATTCGGCTACTCAAGCAATTTTTGAAAAGATTTGATTTGTATGGCGCAGACGATGTTGTTCAAGGATTTTCAGGATATTTGGCAGAATTGTTGATAATTTATTATAAAACTTTTGAAAAAACAATCAAAAATTTTGCAAAGTGGCGAGGTAAAGAACATATATGTTTTGGTTCTAACAAGCAAAAAAAACAGATTGCACAAAAAAAGTACTTTGGTAGCGCGCCATTTGTTGTTATTGATCCAACCGACGAAAACCGAAATGTAGCAGCTAATGTTTCTAAAGAGGTTTTTGATAAATTTGTATTGTACTCAAATTTATATTTAACTGCACCTAAAAACCAAAAAGAAGCCTATTTTTTCAAGAAAATCCCCTATTTAAAAAATCTTAAAACAATTATTAAGCAACGCAAAACATCCTGGGTATTTTTAAAAATTGATTTGTCAAAAGAAAGTTTGCAAATAAACATTGTTCCAAAAATTCGAAGATTGCTAAAAGGTATTGAGCGCACTTTAAATAGCTTTGAATTTACTTGTCTCAATTCGTGGTTTTTTGTTGAGAAAAAACAAGCTGTTTTGGCGTTTGAGTTTCCTTCAACAACCCTTAGTTTTTTTGAACGCAAAATTGGCCCTCAACTTTACAACCACCAGCATCTATTAGTATTTTTAAACCAACATAAAGATGCAATGAGATTTTATACTCAAGATAGTAGAATTTGTGCAGATGTTGCGCGCTCTCACTCTGACGCATTGCTTTTAATTACTTTGCTTTTACAGCAAAAGAAAGTTGGAATGAACGCCTCTCTTGCAGAAGCAATTAATACTCGCAGATTTGGTTTTGTCAAATTTTCACAGTTAACCAAACATTGCAGAGAGAGTTTGGCAGATGTTTTGAGCGACAAGTTTGAAGATTTATATTTATTTCCAGACTAAAAACATAATCCAATCTTTTATTCATTTTTTGGCTAAGAACATATTAGTTTTTAAACCCCTTGCTAAAAGAATATATACTACTCAGGAAAAATTTAACAAAAATCTTAGAGAAGTATTAACAAACTAAAAAATAAAAAACAAAAATTATAAAAAATATGACAATAGATATTAAAAAAAGACAAATAGTTTTGCCTGGCGACAAATTAGCTACAAAAGGGAGCGAATATATTCTTGGAAAAGGAGTGTATGATAAAGATGACACAATATTTTCTGCTGTGCTAGGATTAGCAGAGCCTGATGAAAGAAAAGTAAGCGTAATTCCTTTTACACAAGTATATCTCCCGCAAAAATACCAGCAAATTATTGGAAAGATTGTTGGAACAAATCAAAATGGTTGGTGGGTAAATATTGGAACTCCTACTAATGCTTTTTTACATTATACTGAAGGTGGAATGTTTTTAAGAGATGAAGACAGATCAAATCTCGAAAGATTTTATGCAATAGATAGTTATGTTTGCGTTAAGATAAAAGAGATAAATTACCCTCACGTTGATTTAACAATGAGGGGGTTGTTTTTCAAAGAGATTGTTGCAGGAAAAATCTTAAGCATTAATCCATCAAAAGTTCCGCGCGTCTTAGGGAAGCACAACTCTATGATCTCTGCATTGCAGGCATATTCAAAAGCAAAAATAGTTGTAGGATATAATGGTTATATTTATATTAGAGGCACGCCAACAGCAGAAGACAACATAATTCAGATTTTAGATTTTATTGAAAAAAATGCGCACAAAGATGGTATAACTAATATTGTTGAAGAAAAATTGAAATCTATTTTTGGAGAAATTAGTGGAAGTACAAATAGTGATTTTTCAAATGGTGAATATGAACAAGATGAACAAGAAAATAATTCAGAAGTAAAAGAAAAAACAACAATAATAAGAAGAAGGGGGGAAAGATAATAATGGCTCAAAAACCAAAAGGACTTGTTTTGTGGAATGGCAAGAAACGAAGCGATGGACGGGGAGTTAATGAACTTAGAAATATTTCAATGCAAGTAGGAGTACTTCCTCAAGTTACTGGCTCTGCGATGGTAACTTTTGGAAAAACAAAAGTAATTGCGAGTGTATATGGTCCAAAGCTTGTTGTTCCATCACATCTAAGCGATTCAAGCAAAGCAATTGTTAATGTTGAATATACTATGGCACCTTTTTCAACAAAAGAAAGAATAGATCCAAGATTTTCACGCAGAAGCCAAGAACTTTCAAAAATTCTTTCGCGCGCATTTGAAGCAGCTATTTTTACTGATATGTATCCTGAAACTGAAATTAACATTTTTGTGCAAGTAATTAATGCTGATGCAGGAACAAGAATCGCTTGCTTAAATGCTGCTTCGCTTGCTTTGTGTCAAGCAGGTGTTGAAATGCGCGATTTGGTTGTTGGCATAACAGCAGGAAAAGTTGATGGAAAAGTTGTTTTAGATTTAGATAATCCTGAAGATAACTACGGAGAAGCCGATTTTGCTTTTGCTATGATGCCAACAAAAAATGAAATTGTTTTGTTGCAAATGGATGGTAATTTGACAAAAGAAGAATGTGATGAGGCTATGAAACTAATGAAAAATGGAATTCAAAAAATTTACCAAATGCAGCGCGATGCTTTGCTTGCAGACTATAAGGAGGAATCTAAATAATGGTAAAACTTGAAGCAAACCTTGATTTAGTGTTTAGTTATTCTAGAAAAGATAGAAAAATAGATGATTTTCGAAAAATCACAATCACGTGCGGACTTATTGAGCATGCAGAAGGAAGCGCTCAAGTTGAACTTGGAAAAACAAAAGTAATTGCAGGCATTAAGCTTAGTGTAAAAGAGCCATATCTCGATGCTTCTGAGGAAGGAATTTTGATGGTTGGCGTGACGCAAGCAGAAATTATAAGACATATGAGTTTTGAACCTACTCGCAGCAGTTTTGCAGATGTTGAAGTGGCGCGCTTAGTTGATCGCGGTTTGCGCGAAGGTGGTGCAATTGATGTTAAAAAACTTGTGATTAAACCAAAAGAATTAGTGTGGTGCATAAATATAGATGTTGTTGTTGTGAACAACGACGGAAATCTAATTGACGCCTGCTCTTTGGCTGCAATGGCTGCTTTGCAAGATGCTAAAATGCTTAAAGTTGACACTGAAACCAACCGAGTTGTTTTGGGTGAGAAAACAAAAGAGTTATTGCCACTTATGAAAATTATAACAACCACAACTTTTCAAAAAATAAAAAAAACAATCGTGCTTGACCCTGCTATTGAAGAAGAGAGTCCAAAAAATTGTAAATTTACAATTTCTCTTTGTGATGATAATAACATATGCTCAATGCAAAAAGGAGGAAGCAGCACAATGACTGAAGATGATTTTGAAGAGATGTATAAAATTGCTGTAAAAAAGCGAAAAGAATTATTGAAGATTTTAAAAAATTAACTATTAATTTAAATTTAATTTTATAATTTAGTAATTTGCTATTCTTAACTTTACGATCTTTTACAACCCAATATTTTATTGTTAAAATTCGCTGTGTAAAATAATATATGGCAAAAAAACAATCAAAAGACCAAAAACCAAAATCTACAACAAAAATAGCACCAGGAGCAGCACAAGCAAAACAAGCAGCAGAAGTAGTAACAGAAATAAAAAAGAAAAAGGAAAAAAAAGGAAAAAAAGCTCCAAAACAAACAATTTCTCCTCAAAAATGGAAAGCATATGAATTAAAAGATGGAAAACTTGTGAAAAAAAACAAAGTTTGCCCAAAATGCGGAGCAGGTGTTTTCCTTTCAATACATAAAGACAGAATGCACTGTGGAAAGTGTGGGTATATTGAGAAGATTAAAGTTCAAATAAGTTAGATAAAGTTCCAATTTAAAGTTCAAA
>PFSX01000021.1 GCA_002789275.1 Candidatus Huberarchaeum crystalense
GCTGTTTATTTAATGATTTTGAATTTTGATTTTGTAATTATTATTTATTTAATAATATCTCTTTGACGATCTTTCAACTCTTGTAATTTCCCTTTATTCCATCCTTTAATATTTTGATAATAGCCTGTAATTCTACTCCACATTTGAACATTTTCGCTGCCACACTTTTGGCATTTTTCGTGCAATCCGCCAACAACATTACCACAAGCATTGCATATTGTTAGATCTTTTGTAAAGGAAAAATATTGAATCGCTGTTTGTGTTGCAATTTTTTTTATTAGTTCAACAATTAGATGAGAATCTGAGTTTTCCTCACCCAACCAAATATGGGTCATAGCTCCTCCGTCAGTTAAAGGATGAAATGCTCCTTCAATCTGTAATCTTTTCCACAAAGGAATGCCTGAATTTAATCGAACATGAAATGAGTTAGAATAATACACAGCACCACTACTTATTTCGCCCTGAACAGTTGCTTTACTTGGAAATCTTCTAAGATCAATCTTTGCAAATCTCGTGGCTGTTGTTTCAGCAGGTGTGCGCGCTAATGCAAAAGTAAGTCCCGTCTCTTTTCTAAACATAGCTATTTGATCTTTTAAAAATTTCATAACTTTTAATCCAAAACGCCATGCTTCATCACTTTCGTGCATTTCTTTGCCTGTGTGATATTTGACTAACTCATTCATTCCAACAATACCTATTGTATAGCTTTGCTTATCAACCTCTAAATATTTTTCATCGTTATGATATGTTGGTGAGTTCATAAAATCTATCATTCCTATTTCTTGGTTTTTTTTAATAATTTCTCTTTTTAATAAAAGTATTTCTTTGGCTTTTTGCAAGCGATCCATTAAAACCATAAATAATTTTTCGTCACTATGCTCTGCTTCATATGCTGCTTGAGGCAAATTAAGTGTAACTACTTGAAGTGATCCTCCTCGCACAGTTCCATTTCTTATGTCACTTTCACTATTCGCATCTTGCAAAGGCATAAGAAACGCGCAACACTGGTAACATGCAATTTCAGGCATATATGGTTGATGTACAACAAAATAAGGAGTTCCAAATTTTACTGTTAGTTGCGACAATTTTAATAACTCTTTATCATATTTTCCTGACTTTAACTCGTTTGGAAAAAGATTAACTTCAAACTTAGGAAAATTAAATGGTTTGCCTTGCGCATCTCCTTCTAAAAATATATCTAAAATCGCATTAAACAAAAGCCTAACTTCTTCTTCAAAATCCTTATATGTCACAAAAGGATCTATTTTTCCACCAAGTTGGATAGCAGGAATATCTTTCAAAAAATTAGGAACATGTATATCACAGTCAATGCTGCTAAATACAACTTGTCCGCCGCGCGCAACATACATTTGAGACATTTCATATATAAATTGCTGCATTAATTGTTTTATTTCTTTATATGTTAGGCCTTTAACAGCTGGTGCTAAAAAAGTATTAAAATAAGAAAAACCTTGCCCCCCAGCACAGTTTGTTTGTGCTACACCTAAAACCTTTGTTAGTTGTGAAATTAAAACACTTGCATATTTTGCAGGGCCTGCTGTTGCTGTGTGAATTCCCTTCCCATCAGGTTTAAACCCATATTTCATAAAATATCTCAAATCATGGCTAAAGCAAAAAGGCCGAAGTGCAAAATATTCTAAATCATGAATGTGAATTTGTCCTAAAACATGCGCTTCTTCTAAAAAGAATGGCAATATATGTGTTGTTACATACTCTTTCATAACATGGTCTGCTATATGTTTATGAATTGTTTCAGGATTGTGTTGCATGTTTGCATTTTCAGTATCGCGAGTAGTAATGAGTTGAGTAATATCATAAACAGGCAAACCGACCCGCGTGTAGAGAGCTTTTTCTTTTTGCATTCCATTTTTAAGCAAGACCAAGCAAACTACTTCACGAATTATAGAAGAAGTCAAAATATTTATACCTATTTTATTTATTTCAATAGTCGCTTCTTCTGCAATATTTGTAGCTTTTTCTTGGTTTAATGCTGTTTCCTTTATAAGTGAATCAATTATCGTTTGTTTTTTAAAAGGCAATTTTTCTAAGCGCGAGGTAACTACAAATTTTCCTTTGTCAACAAGCAATTCGGTTAGTTTGCTTTTATCTTCACTTAAATTTCCAACAGTTATTTTTTGTAAATTTGCCACAACACTTTCCATAAACTTTTTAGATTTTGATGTTTAAAAGGAGCAGAAAAAGAGCAATATGTTGTGTTTTTATATTGTGCTTTCATAAAGCATATGCTTTATTTCTTATGTAAAAAAGTATAATATTGCTCTTGTAACAGATATTGCCAAAATCAATATTTATACTTAGATATAAAATAACAATATTGTACAACAAAGAAAACTTTTTTGATTAAAATTATTTAAAATATATTATGGTTTTCCGTATAGTAGATGTTGACGACGCAGCAAAGAAGGGAGCGTTTATCTTATTAGATGATGGAGATACATATACAATCCAAGATATTCAGTATTCTAGGCCCGGAAAACATGGGCATGCAAAATACCGTCTAAAAATAAAGCATATTTTTTCTGACAAAAAAAAGGATATGTTGTACTCAGGTCATGATACAGTAAAATGTCCTATGGTTGAAAAAAATAGGGGCCAAGTTTTAGATGTTGGATTTGACTCAGTTCAAATTATAGATTTAACAACAAACGAAACAAAAGATCTTCTCCTTCCTCTTAGTGAAGATATTAAATCAAAATTAGAGCTAGGTGTTGAAGTTGAATATTGGGTATCTGAAGGTAAAGTTGGAATTGTTGAAGTTAGATAAATAGAAGTTGAATATTGGGTATCTGAAGGTAAAGTTGGAATTGTTGAAGTTAGATAAATTGAAGTTGAATATTGGGTATCTGAAGGTAAAGTTGGAATTGTTGAGGCCCGATGTATTTTTCATTTCGCGCGATTATTTGTTTAAAATCATTTTTTATAAAATATATTTATTTTTTCTTTACAATACTTATTATATTTTTAAGGCCTTTTCTTAAATTTTTTTCAGATGTTGCAAATGATATTCTAAAATGCGTATCTTTTTCAGAGAAAGCAATACCAGGAATTATTAAGGTCTGTTTCTCTTTTATTAATTTTTCACAAAATTCAGTTCCTGTAAATCTTTTTGGGGCGCGCACGAAAATATAAAACGCTCCATTTGGCTTAGTAATTTCAAAATGTTTTTTCAGTATTTCATAAGTTAAATCGCGTTTTTTCTTATATTCTTTGATTTTGTCAGAAACATCAACATCAAATGCTTTTAAAGCAGCATATTGAGCTGACGTTGGCGCGCAAACATAAATCAGCAGTTGAAGTTTAATAAGTTCCTGAACAATTTCAGGCAACCCATGTAAATATCCTATTCTGTTGCCTGTCATTGCATATGTTTTTGAAAACCCATTCATAGTTATTGTTTTTGAATAATATTTCCCAATGCTGACATGTTCGCAACCATAGACAAATTTTTCATAAATTTCATCTGAAATTACGAGCAAATTGTATTTTTCTGCCAATTTTGCAATTTTTTTTATTTCTTCTGCTTCTATTACATTTCCTGTTGGGTTTGACGGAGAATTCAAAATCAACATCTTTGTTTTAGATGTTATTTTTTCTTCGATTTTTTCAGCAGTTATTTTAAAATCAGGGTATATATCAACTAAAACAGGTTTTGCACCTAAAAAAAGAGCATAGTTTTTATATTCAAAAGAAAAGCCAGGATCAGGAATAATTACTTCGTCTCCTTCTTCAATAAAAGCATTAAATGCAAGAAAAAGCGCGCCAGAAACACCAGATGTTATAATCACATTTTCTGGTTTTGCGTCAATTTCATTTTCTTTACGTAGTTTTTCTGCCACTTTTTCGCGAAGTTCATATATTCCTTGTGGGTGAGCATATTTGTTTTTTCCATCTTGAATTGCTTTGATTTGTGCTTTTTTAATTTTATCAGGAATATCAAAATCAGGCTCACCCAAGCCCAAGTTTATTATGTCTTTATATTGCGAAGCTAAATTGAATATTTTAAGAATTGTAAATACATCAATTGTTTTCATACGGTTTGCTGTTTTTAGATTAGACATAAATTATTTAATTATACAATTTGTTTTGATTAAATCAACCATATTCTCTTTTCCTTTTATAACTTCCTAAAAACCTTATTTTTAGGTTTTCATCTTTTTTGATTTCATCAACAACTTTTGCTATTTTTTCATCTTTAATATGCCCTTCAGCATCAATAAAAAATAAATATTTTCCAAATTCACCATCAGGAACTGATTCAACTTTGCTCAAATTAATGTTTTCATCTGCAAATGCCTTTAAAACACCAAATAAAATCTTTGGTTTGTCTTCTTTATATGAAATCAACAAACTTATTCTATCTTTTCCTGTTGGTTGTGTATCTAAGGATTTTCCACTAATTATTATAAATTTTGTTATATTATTTTCGTTGTTATGAATATTTTTTTTTAAAACTCTTAATCCATATATCTTAGCTGCCCGTTCAGATGCAATTGCAGCGATTTTTCCATTGTGCAAACTTCTTACTTCTTTCAATGCAAGGGAGTTAGAAGCACAAGGAGTTCTTCTTAGGTCAGGAAAATTTTCTTGTAAAAATCGCGCGCACTGAGCAAAAGATTGTGTGTGCGCTCTTATTTCTTTAATTCCTTTTATTTTTGCCCAACTAAATCCAATCAAACAATGTCTAATTGGCAAAAAATCTTCGCCAATAATTTGAATATTTTCATACTTAATTAAACTATTTACGGTCTCATCAACAGACCCGCCAGTTGAATTTTCAATTGGCACAACACCTATTGATGTGTTTTTAGAAACTTCTTCAAAAACATCTTGAATTAAAGTTTTATATCCTATTTCTTTTCCACTAAACAATTTGCTTGTAATTTCTTCAGAATAACTTCCAGCAGGACCAAGTGTCCAAACCTCTGGCTTTTTGATTAAATACATTATATTTTTACTGCGCTCTAAAATATTTTCAAAAAAATCGCGCGCTTCATATGGATTTATATTGTGTTCTTTTGCTTTTTCTTCAATTTTTCCAAATATTTCTGTTTCTCTATTAGCATCATAAACAAGCAGATTTTTCTTTTTCTTAATTATAGCAACTTTTTTAACAAGCAATTCTCTACGTTTCAACAAGTCAACAAATTCATTGTTTATTTTATCAATTTCATCTCTTAGTTCTTTTAGGTCTGTTTTTTTAGAGAGATTTTTTGGGTAATTTACGAGCCGCTCAATAAAATAGTCTGTTTTTTCTAAGGATTCTTTTTTAAAATTTCCAAAATATTGTGCTATGTCTTCGAACTTTTTAATAAAGTTGTTGTAATCTTTGTTTTTAACAAACTCACTCATTTCCATAGAAACATTTGTAAATTGTTCTGCCCTCCTTCGAATTTCCTGATTATCCATCTGAATACTTGCGTAAAGTTCTGGATTTTGAGATAAAATTCTGCCGATTGTGTAGAGTTGAAGTTTGTAAACTGGGCTCGCGTATTCTAAAGTGTCTTTTAAACTTAATCCTGATTTTTCAATTGCGCGCGCAACAACTAAACTCGAAAAATGGGTGATTCCTTGCACAACAGACATTATTTGATCGTGCTTTTCAGGTAAAATTTCTTTGACATCTACATTGTTTTCTTCAAGAAATCTCTTCAGCCAAACAAAACCTTTATTACCGCGACCTTTGCAAAGAACAACAATTTGACCCTTCATTGACTTTATTGTTGGCCCAAACATAGGATGCATTCCTACAACTTCGCAAGTTTCAGGAGCATATTTCAACATTGCTTCAACTGGCTGTTTTTTTATAGATGTAAAATCTGTAATCATCGCACCTGGCTTTGCAAATGGAGCAATATCTTTTATAACTTCAACAGTATTTTTTATTGGAACTGAAAAAATCAACACGTCTGCTTTTTGTGCAAGTTCTTTTGGCGTGAGTTTTGTTTCGCGACCACACACTAAAACTTCATAACCATCTTTTTCAAAAAACGCTTTGAATTGACTGCCTGTTTTTCCTGTTCCACCAATTATTCCTATCAAAGGTTTTTCAAAACCCATATTATTTTTAAAAAACTTATGGGTATAGTAATAACTGGTTTATTTGGAAATGTAGATCACGGAAAAACAACACTCCTTCAAGCACTTTCAGGCAAATGGGCAGACACGCATTCAGAAGAAGTTGCGCGCGGAATCACTATTAAAATAGGTTATGCTTCTGCTGATTATTTTGTTAATAATACAAAAAAAGATTTTAGTTTATCTCTCAAAAAGGGGTTTAAAAAAGCATTTACGCTTTCTTTTGTTGATACACCCGGTCACGAAAGTTTGATTATACATGCACTTGAAGGAGCAGCAGTAATTGATGTTGCTATTTTAGTGATTGCAGCTTCTGACACAGAACTTTTTGAAAAATGTAAAAAATACTTAGCAGCTATTATTGCAAACAACGTTCCTTATCTGATAGTTGTGCAAAACAAAATAGATCTTGTTGATAAAAATAAAGCAATGCAAAATTATAAAAAGATAAACCAGTTACTTGAAAATACAAACTACAAAAACAGCCCTATCATTCCATCATCAGCGCAACAGGGAATAAACATAAACTTTATTTTAGAATCGCTTTTTGAAATTTCAAAAAAACAAAACATAATTGCTTCTCAAGAAAAAAATAAAAATTTCAAATTAGATATAATTCACAGTTTTGATGTAAACAGGCCAGGAACTAAACTCAAAGACATCAAAGGGGGTGTTCTTGGTGGTGTTATAAGATCAGGAAATATTTCTACAAATAAAACTATTTTTATTTCACCTATTGATGAAAAAAGCATTTCAACAAAAGTTATTGGTGTTTTTCAAGGAAATCAAGTTGAAAATGCTTTTGTTGGTGGGGGGTTAGCTAGCATAGAAACAGAACTTGATCCATCTTTAACCAAGGCAGACCAAATATCAAATACGCGCGCTTCTTCTTATGAAATTCCTTTAAAAAATACAATAGATATCTCTAATTTTTTTTCACTTGTTGATTTTTTACCAAAAGAAATACAAACAGAATCAGATCTAAAAATAAATGAAGTGGTCTTAGTTAATATCTCTACAATGAAAGTTACAGGAACAATAACAAACCTTGATAAAAATAAAAAAAATTTAAAAATTGTTTTGGGATCCAAATTTCCTGTTGAAAAAGGAGATAAGGTAATTATTTCAAAAAGAGCAAATGATCAATGGTTTTTAATAGGGTTTGGAGATTGTGAGTAAAAAAAAAAGAACAAACCAACAATCTTGATACTTAAATATTGCTAAACAAATCTTATATTTGAATATTGTTATATAACTCTGTATTTAAATATTGCTAAACAAATCTTATATTTAAATATTATTATAACAACTCTGTATTTAAATATTGCTAAACAAATCTTATATTTAAATATTGCTATTAACTATTTTCTGCCTAAAAAAAATATGCAACAAACAATAAATATTAGTGAAAACACATCTCTTAACCTAAAACATGAAGAAAGACCAAAAGAATTGTTAAAACTTAATTCTGCTCTGCTGATCAAAGTAGAGCGCGCAGACACAAATTTTGGCAGATATTTTGTTATTTACTTGCGGCACAAGAACAAGAAATACGCTTTTTCTATCAAGAAAGATTATTATTCTCACAACGAGTTTTTATTAAAAGAAAAATTGAGGTTATTTGATTATGTTGATGTAGAATATTATGATGAAGATGAGTGTGATGGGGGCATTCCTATTTTCAAAACCAAAGAAAAGATTTTTTTACTCAAATTAATAAAAACAGCAGAAACAAAAGGTGATGAAAAAATAGTGGTTGCTGCTTTTGATTTAGAAACAGATGTTAATGAAGAAAGCGAGGAGTTTGTGTTTGATATAAAAAACCAAATATTATGCATTTCATATTGCGATTCTAACAAAACATCAAAAGTTTTGTATTGGGCTCCAGAAAAATTAGAAGAAAAATATGATGAAAATAGTTTTGAATATTATAATACAGAGAGAGAGTTGATCTTGGGCTTTTTAAAATTAGTTGGAGAAAAAATGCCAGATATACTTGTATCTCACAACGGGTATAATTTTGATGTAATTTTTTTATGGGCGCGCGCAATGTTTCTTGAAGTTCCACTTCTTTTCGGTCCATCAGACAAGGGATTGTATTGGAGAGAAGGATATCCTCAAAAAAAGATAACTTCTGATGAGCAGAGTTTGAGAATTTTGAAACAAATCACAGACAAAAAAACAAACAATATAAAATCCCCCATAATAGAATATAACTACAAAGCGGGCATCATTTCTTATGAAGATATTGCATTTATTTTTAAAGAGTTTGTGGACAGAGGAAACATAATATACAATATAAAAAGTTATTATTTGCTTGATACGCTTTTGATTGCACGCCGCGAATTATATTATTTACTTGAAACATTTGAAATCCAAAACTTTAAGCTTGATACTTTGAGCAAATATTTTTTTAAAGAAGGAAAAGATGGTGTTGAAGGAAGCAAAATAGGTGTTTATTGGAGAAAGGGAGGGGAAAAATTGCGCGAACTTTTGCTTTATAATTTGCAAGATTCTGCTCTTAATTTAAAAATAGCACAATTGCATCTTTTTGTTCCATATTATTGTGCACTTTCCCAAAAAATCAATGATTATCCTGAAAGTATTTCTTTTTATAATGCGCGCGCAAACACATCACTTTACAAATCTTTAATTAGAAATAAGGCAATTGAGACAAATATTAGAATTCCGGGTAATTCTAAAGAAAAAGCTCAATTTGCGCAGAGTGCAAACGAGCCCAATAATGATAAAATAATGAGTAGAAAGGATTTTTTTAATGAAGCAATAGGAGACGCAGACATTAAATTAAAAATTGAGGAAATAAAAACTTTAAGAAAAGAGTTTGCAGATCAAATGCTAAAAATAGGAAAATATATTTGTTAAACAGGTTTGAGAAATATAATTTGACACCCCAACATTTTGATAAACAACACAGCAAATTCAAATAAAAACAAATATAAATTATATAACTTCACATCCCTCTAAAATTTTTTCCGCGTCTTCTTCTATATTAAATTTGTTAAATATTGTCCATCTGTCCCTGACTTTTGGTGCAAAT
>PFSX01000002.1 GCA_002789275.1 Candidatus Huberarchaeum crystalense
CTATGGAAATGCAACAAACACAACCCAAGCATGCACAGCACCAGCAGGCTACACAACAGACGATACAGACTGCAATGACAACAATGCATCAATCCACCCAGGAGCAACAGAAATCTATGGCGATGATATTGACGAAAACTGCGATGGAAAAGCAGAAAAATGTGGTGACAGTGTTTGCGGTAACAATGAAAATTGTTCGGTTTGCCCAGAAGATTGCGGAAATTGCTCTTCAAGTAGTGAAGAAAATAATGATTCAGCGCAAAATCAAACAAATCAAACAAAAGACCAAACATCAATTGGTATAAAAGAAGAAGGGCAGCATGGTAATGTTATAATTAATCTTTCAAAGATAACAGAAGCAAATAACCCATATGTTGGTTGTCGTTATGATCCAAATACAGCTACACCATATAATAAAAGCGAAGATGAAGGAAACTTTTTGTTGAGTATTTCAGTTAATAATACAGGTAATTCACAAGAAAATATTACACTGCGAGTATATTTAGATGATATATCAAATGGTGAAGGAGGAAATACTGAATTAGAAGACTTAATTTTTGACCCGTTGGGAGAAGAAGGAGATGTATCTTATGAAGGTTTAATGCCTAATTGGTATTCAGGTCATGGCGGTGAAAAGGAGTATAATATTATTTTATATCCCAATGAAAGCGTTCTTGTTAGCAACAATGAAACTAATAAGGCAGGACAAATAATGTATGCTTTGCGTGTTGAACGTCCTATTTTTGATAGCCGATATAGAATTATAATAGTTCCAAACAATGATTGGTCAGCAAATAGCACAAGCACACAATATTTTAATTTAACTTGTGTTGAAGATATTGTCTTAAGTCTTCCTGAAAATGTTAGTGTTTATTATGGTACTTACAATGATCCAAAATATTATGCATGCAATGAACCATACCTAATTGCAGGAAGCATAATTTATGGTTATGCTTCTGATGTTAGTATTAAACGCAATGTTAGCATTAATTTAAATTATTATTTGCCTAATGGAAGTTTGATTAATTCTAAAAATACAACATTATCCCCTGTAGATAGCCAACTGTCTGTAAATCTAGATCAACTTGTTTCTACTAGATTCCTTTTGCCAGATATTGATGGAAAGTATAGAATCAATGTTTCTTTTGATGTTTTTGGAGGATATAATAATTCTATAAAGAATTATGTTCTTACAGATATTAATAAAACAAATAACAATTTTTTAACAAATGGAATATGGCAACAATGTGACATTGATGTTTCAATTGAAAGCACAAATTTTTCAAATAGTGGAGTGTTTTGTGGTGCTATGCCCCCAATATATGCTCATGTTTGTAATTTTAATCCTTACAACATATATAATGAAAATGTTAGCATTACTCTTAAAAATGATACTGACAATATAACAATATGCAGTGTTTCTTTTAATATGATGCCTTGGAATAGAATGAATTGGTGGGGAGATGGTGCTACAAACAAAACTTGTTATGACATAACTGTTAGTAACTGTAAGATTCCAGAAGAAGTTGCTAATGGAGAATATAATTTAGCAGCAGAAATAGATCCAGACCGCAGCATTTTTGTTGAAATGTTTTACAATGGCTCTTATGAAAATACCACAAAAAACGACACAAACCGCACTAATAATTTACTGGTTTATTCTCCTGTTGTTGTAAGTTGTACTCCTGATGTTTCTGTTGATGGTATTTTTTTAATATCCCGTAATGAGACCTGTAGATGTAATGTTCCTATAATTGTAAATGTTTGTAATCGCAATAAATATGATATTCTCAATGAATTTATTTCTATAAACTTAACAAACACTACGTATAATCAACAAATATGTCAAAGTAGTTTTGATATATTATGGGATCTTACAAATTGGGAAGGAGATAACGCTATAAACAAAACTTGCCGGAATATTACAGTACCTTGTCAAATTCCAAATATTACTGATGGGCTTTATATTATATCTGCTGAAATAGATCCAGATAATAATCTTACAATTAGATCTTATGGTGAGATAAGTACAAAGAAAGATTATGATAGGTCAAATAATATATTTAATTATTCTTCACTTAATATTACTTGTCAAATTATAGATTTATATATGCAATCAG
>PFSX01000020.1:0-10723 GCA_002789275.1 Candidatus Huberarchaeum crystalense
AGGAGATTGCCATTGTCCCCCTATATATATCTTATGACTAAATATGCTTGCAAAACCCCAATGGTTTTCGTCTCTAATACTTACCATACATCTCATACCTCCATTATAACAATTTTCAATGATTCGTTCTTCCCCCGGGGCAAGTATATATTCTCCTGGGGTTCCACCATCTATTTTTTTTACATTTTTTTCCATTTTTTCCCCCTTGCTTTATTTAAAGCGATTTTTTATGTTTGATTATAAGAAAGTAAAAACTTCCTATAATATCTTTATGTAAGGGTATTTAAAAAGGCTATATTTTTAAATGAATTGTAGAGAGGTATAGCGAAACAACTGTATTTAAAAAGGTTGTATTTTGTAGAAGCATATAGCGTTTTTGGGTATAAAAACCACTATTTTTTGCATTTTAATAAATAATAAATAAGTAAATAAAATTTAATTTTACTCAAATTACTCTTTTTTCTGAGGGTTTTTTACAGTATAAACTGCTTTGCCAGTAATGTTTGAATCATCATCTTTGTCCTTTATTAGTATATCTTCGCTGTCTTCAATATCATTTTTTTCTTTAGGTTTGGTTTTTATACCTATTTCTTTAGATGTTTGCTCTTGCTCTGTTTCTTTTTCTACTTTTTCTACAAACCGACTGCAATAAGAATTATATAATCTTTTAGATTGTTCATCAAGGGTTTTTCTGACTTTTGCCATCGCTGTCTTAAAATTGTCTCCTGTTATTTGTTTTGCATTAATGTTGCTCCTCAACGCAGTTAGGGCTGCTTCTCGACAAATTGCTTCAATGTCTGCTCCAACATATTCTTTTGTTTGTTTTGCTAATTGATTGATGTCCACATCTTTAGATAAGGGCATTTTTTGGGTGTGAACAGTAAAAATTTCCTTGCGCGTAGATTCATCAGGTACACCTAAATATAAGAATTTCTCAATTCTACCAGGCCTTAGCAAACTGTCGTCAACCAAGTCAGGTCGATTTGTTGCAGCAATTACAACAACTTTGTTTAATGATTCAATTCCATCTAATTCAGTAAGTATTTGATTTACAACTTTTTCTGTTACTTCTGAGCCGCAGCCAAACCCACTTCCTCGCTGTCTTGCCAAAGAATCAAACTCATCAAAAAAGACGATACAAGGAGCAACTTGGCGCGCTTTCTTAAATATTTTTCTCACACCTGCTTCACTTTCACCAACCCATTTTGACAAAAGTTCAGGGCCTTTGATACTAATAAAGTTCGCCCTGCTTTCATTTGCAACTGCCTTTGCAAGCATTGTTTTTCCTGTTCCTGGCGGACCAAATAACAAAACACCTTTTGGAGGAGAAATTCCTAATCTCTCAAATGCTTCAGGATGTCTTAAAGGCCAATCAACAACTTCTTTTAATGTCTCTTTAGCTTCTTCTAATCCACCAATATCGCTCCATCTGACATGCGGAATTTCTACAGCAACATCGCGCAAAGCAGATGGATGAACAAATTTAAATGCTTCTTCAAAATGCCTTTTTTCTATTTTTAAATTTTTCAAAATTTCAACAGGAACTATTTCTTGCTTTAAATCTATTTTTGGCAAAACATCGCGAATACAAGCCATTGCTGCTTCTCTAACAAGCGAAGCCAGATCAGCGCCAACAAAGCCCTGGGTTCTGATTACAAGATCATCCATTTTAAAATCTTTGCTCAATGGCAATGATCGCGTATGAACCTCTAAAATTTCTTTGCGTCCATTATCATCAGGAACACCTATTTCAAGCTCGCGGTCAAATCTTCCAGGACGTCTCAACGCGGTATCTAAAGAATCAGGCCTATTTGTTGCTGCAATAACTACAACATTTCCGCGCGATTTTAATCCATCCATTATAGTTAAAAGCTGAGAAACAAGCCGTTTTTCAACTTCTCCGTGTGTTTCTTCGCGACTGCTTGCAATAGCATCAACTTCATCAATAAAAATAATGCTCGGCGCCTTTTTTTGTGCTTCATCAAAAATTTCTCTTAGCTTTTTTTCGCTTTCTCCATAAAATTTATCAAAAATCTCAGGTCCATTAATAGAAAAAAAAGATGTATTGCTTTCACTAGCAACTGCTTTTGCAAGCATTGTTTTTCCTGTTCCTGGCGGACCAAATAACAAAACACCTTTTGGAGGAGAAATTCCTAATCTTTCAAAAAGTTCAGGGTGTCTCATAGGTAGTTCAACCATCTCGCGAATTTTTTGAATTTCGTTTTTCAAACCACCAAGATCATCATAAGTAACTTCTAAGTCCTTGCTAACTTCAATCTTTGCATTAATATCAACTTCAAGTCGCGTTTCTTCTGTAATTTTTACAGGAATAAATTTAGGATCAGTAAAAACAACAGCATATTTAACTTCTCCAAAACTCTGCTGCTCTTCATCAAAAAACCCTCCAAAAAAAGCCATATCAGGCATTTGCTGACGCATTCTAAGAGTAAGTACCTCACCCATTTTAAATGCGCTTCCGATTAGCGCGCGCTTCAAGTCATTGTTAGACAAATTTATTCGCACTCGCTTGTTTAAAGGTGTTAATATCACTTTTTTTGCAGGCCCTATTTTAACTTTTTGAATAATAACTTTTTCGCCGATTGACACATTTGCTTTTTTACGCAAAGCACCATCAAGGCGCGCAATATTCTCATCTTGCCCAAGCGACGCTTTCATAACAACTGCGACTGTTTCGCTTTTTCCTTTTAAAAGAACAGTGTCCCGCTCTTTAACATCTAATTTATCCAGATTTCCTTTTGTTATGCGTACTATTCCTAAGCCTATGTCACTTGGCAGTGCTTCTATAACTGTTAAAGTAATTTCTTTTTTTTCTTTCCCCATATATTTATTTTATTTTTTATATAAATATCAAGCAAAAAATATTAAGTTTTTTTTTTTGCAATTTCACTAATTTCACTATTTGCATGCACAAATTAAAAAACAAAATCTAATTATAAAAAACTATTATAGTTTGTGAGAATCAGCCAGCTAAAACTATAATAAATTAACAAATAGACAATTTAAAACTACAACAAATAGACAATTAACAAAATCAAAGGAAAAGAGAATTCAAATTTACTAAAACTACAATAAATTAACAAAATCAAGGAGTTTGCGTTCTTCAAGCTTGCTTTTACCTACATCATTGTAAGAATAAACAATCTCACCCTTAATATTTCCTTGAATAGGGGGTATTTCAACAATTACAATACTATTTTCCCTAACCCACATCTTTTTAAATTTAAAGCTTCCAGGCATACGGCAAAGTCGCACTTTTCCATCACTGCACTTTACATAAAAATGTTTATTTGCAAGCCGTTGAATAACTATTCCTAAAACTTCGTTTGACTTTGGCAAACGCAAAAATTGTGGCTGTTCTGCACTTGCGTTGTGTTTTATAGGTTTGTGTTGTTGTTTTCTTTTCATAACCTTTTTAAACACAACAAAACATACTAACTATTATTCTGTTGTTAGAAACAACATTAACTATTGAAATAATCTCTTTTGTTTTAAAAAAAGGATAAAAAACAAAAACAAATTATTCCTTTTTCATATTGTCAGTATCTACTTTTTTAATTAAACGTTTGCGTTCTTCGCGCATTTCTCTTGCTTTTTCTGTCCATTTTGTCTTTTGCGGCTTACGATATTGCGAATTTATTCTGCACTTCTTTGAACAAAAATAAAGCACCTGTTTTGTATCTTTTGCGAAAATAATACCGTGCCCCGATTTAATTTCCTTTCCACAATAACTACATTTCATATTATTTTTATAATATTTGTGTGGGTATAATTATTAATACAAGCAATAAAAATAACCAATTATATATAAAATACAAATAATTTATGGGTTATCTTCTTTTTGGCAAATGGGATTGCGATGATGTGAAAGTGCGAGATGAAAGTTTAAAAAAGTATTTAGTGTTTATGCCGCACGCTCTTGAATATTCTTATGGACTTGAACATGGGCAAAAACTCAAAAAAACAAAAATGTCTGTTGTCGAAAAACTTATTAATAAATTAACAGTTTCTGGTCATAGAGGAAAATCGCATACACTCTCCTCGGGCCATAATACTGGAAAAAAATTAAAAGCAAGAAAAATAGTGATAGGTGCTTTTTATGAAACAAACAAACAAACAAATGAAAACCCAATTCAAACACTTATAACTGCAATTGAAACAGCATCTCCTTATGAGGAAGTAACTCGTGTACAAAAAGGAAGTGTTGTTGCTGGAAGACCTGTAGACATAAGCCCTGTTCGCAGAATTGATTTGGTGTTAAGATGGTTTGTGCAAGGAGCACAGCAAAAGGCATTCAAAAAGAGTAACATAACCAACAATTTAGTAAAAGAAATAATAGCAGCAGCAAGCAGAAAAACAGATTCTTTTGCGTTTTCAAGAAAAACAGAATTAGAGGCAGCGGCAGCTGCAAGTAGATAATGGCATTGAAACAAAGTTTCAAAACATTATTTTCTAATGGGGGAAAATAATGGCAAAAATACACAACCCAAGAAGAGGAACATTAGCTGTGAGAAGAGTGCGCGCCAAACAAATGTGCCCAAATGTCAATCTCGCAAGATATAAAAAACAATCTGTTGGTACTATTGGATCTTTTTTAGCATATAAGTGGGGAATGGCACAAGTAAAATATATTGATACTCAAAAAAATAAGTCTACATTTGGAACAGATATAGTTGTTCCTATAACAATTCTTGAAGCTCCAAATATGGCTGTCTCTAGCATCCGCTCTTATAAGCAAACACTCTATGGTCTAAAATGCATTGACCAAATTAATGTTGGAGAAAATTTAACAAAGACCCAGCAAAAAAACATCAAAAGAAAAACAACAAGCACACTTCAAAACAAAAACAAGCAAAAAACAATTGACAATCTAAAACAAGGAACTATTTACACTCTCATTTTAATAGCCCAACCAACCTTTAAAAAAACACCTGAAATAATAGAAGTGCCTATTGCTAAAGAAAAAATAAAGGACTTTTTGGAACAAAAAGAGATAGGTGTAGCAGAAGTTATTAAAGAAGGCACTTTTGTAGATATAAGCGGTGTCACAAAGGGCTATGGATTTCAGGGAACTGTAAAAAGATTCGGAGTAAAATATCTTGCAGTAAATTCTCGAAAATTAACCAAAGGAATTGGATCTGTTGGTTCATCAAGGCCAGCAAGAGCAAATTGGCGCGCGCCATGGCCTGGCCAAACGGGCTACCAAAAAAGAACAGAAAATAACAAATATATTTACAAAATTGCAAAAGGAAGTGAGATTCAAAGCATTTTAAAAGGAAAAAGCAAAATTGATTCTAACGGCAATTATATTTTGATAAAAGGAAGTGTTATGGGACCAAAAAAGCGACCAATTGCTTTGCAAATGCCATTCAGACAGCCAAAAACAATAATGTCTTTGCCAAAGATTGAAGAAATTGTTATATAAATACTAATAATAGTGTTAGAGTATTAGTTTGATAAATAAATGCAAAATAATGTTTGTTTGAAAATGTGAATTTAAAACTCTGTCTTAAGATAAAACAATATAAATAAATATATTATGGTTGGAGAAAAAGAAGCTGTACAAAACAACGCATATATGATAGGAGTAATATTAATTGTTCTCGGCGTTATTTTTTTATTAGATAAATTAGGTATTCTTGGAAAAATGGGTTTTGGTTTTGATACAACAGATCTTTGGCCAATTCTTTTGATCATCATTGGAATAGATATTATTTATATGAATAAAAGAGTAGATAATAAAAACTAAAATGAAAATTCATGGAATTTTGAAGGGTCGTGCAGTTACAATTCCTAACAAGAAAGATGAAGCAAGATTGTTGTCAAAGCATTATGGAAAGCGCGATAAATTAGGTCTTTTTAAATTAAATCTTGTTGAAGCAGAATATTTGCAAGATAAAAATCGTCTTAGTGTAGTTGATTTGGCAGGAAAAATAGTTGATTTGACTAAAATTATAATAAACAGCAAAACTTTAAAAATAGAGCGCGCAGTTTATGCAAAATTGCGGCTTGACGGATATGTTGTGGATTTTGACAAGACGCGAGTTGCTAATATGACCCGCAACACTACTAACTTTAGTAGGCTTCAAAAAATTTGGGTTTGTTATAAAAAAAAAGAGAAATACTTGGTGAGAATTTTAGATGAAAATTCTGCTTTAAAGTGGCAGAATCTTTTTAAACTAACTGATTTGGCTGCAAAAAACAAAATAAAATTAATACTTGCTATTGTTGACAAAGATGAAGATGTAACTCTTGAAAGCGTGCAATTTACAAATTTAAAATAAATTAGTTAGAGGTATGTTGTTTCTAACAATATTAAAATTTAATTAAAAAATTATGACATCTAAATTAATAGTAATTATTTGCGCGCTCTTTTTTTTACTGGCGCTGTTGGTATCGCAACCAACCAATGCATATACTTCAATAGAAGATAGCAACATTAATAATTCGATAAATTCATCGCAAACAATAATTAATATTTACTTCTTTACAAAACTCGGATGTTCGCATTGTGTAGCAGTAAAGCCGATTGTGCAAGAAATTTGCTCAACTTGTGGAGTTTCTTTGCATGAATTAGATATTTATTATAATCAAAGCAATTTGGACTTGCTTTATGATTTTGCAAAACGTTATTGTATTTCTGAGGATCAAATAATAGTGCCTGTTATTTTTGCAGGAAAAAATGTGTTAGTCGGTAACAAAGAAATTAATAAAAATTTAAAATATATTTTGATTGGTGCTTTGCAAGAAAATATTAATCCATTGACTTATCAAAAGCAATGCAATTTCTCTTATAACCACACTTTAGATCAAACTTTAACATGGGCAACTGTAATTTTTGCATCTGCATTTGACTCAATAAATCCTTGTGCTATTGGTGTTTTGCTGATTTTTTTAGGATTTTTGGCTGTATCAAAAACATTTTCAACCAGAAAAATATTAATATATGGCTTAATTTACATATCTTCAATCTATATGGCTTATTTAGCAGCAGGACTTGGACTTTTGCAATTATTGCGCGGCCTTGATTCATCTTATTTAGTTTTATTCAGGGTAGCAGTAATTTTTATTCTTATTATTGCCGCTATTTTAGAATTTAAAGATGTGTTTGTTATTCTTACAAAAAAAGGGAAGCCAATGTCTGTAATTTCAGATAAATTTAAACCTCTTTTGCAAAAATGGATGAAAAAAGGAACATTATTTACAACTGTTGTTTTAGGTTGTCTTGTTTCTTTATTTGAACTTCCTTGTACAGGCCAAATTTATTTAGGAATTTTAGCAAAATTGAGTAGTAGCGATATGCATCAAGGTCTCTTGTATTTGGTAGTGTATAATTTTATTTTTGTGCTTCCATTGCTCGCGATTTTGTTGTTGTTTTTGTTAGGAAAAACAACCCTTGAAAAATTAACAACAGCAAAGAGTGGATTTTCGTGGTGGTTCCATTATTTTGCAGGCTGTGTAATTTTAGGTTTGGCTGTATTTTTAACAAATGATGTAATTAATATAATATCATATAAGCAAACAATTTTTGTACCTATATCTTTTATGTCCTTCTTTGGAGAAATCAGTGTTCAAGAAATGTATTTTCTAATTGCGCTTTTTTTGGTTGTGGCTTTTGTAGTTGTGGTTTTGACTCGACAAACAATTACAAAATATATAAAGGTATGCGCGCTCTGTTTTGCTTTGATTATTATTATTCTTGTTTTATCTGTTTTGTTTTTGTTAGGAGTAGAGATTTCTTCTGTTTTGTTAGCTGGCTTGCTTGGAATGCTTTGCACGGGAGTTTGGTATGAGTTAAAGAAATTGAATTTCAGATTTTTTGGTATTTTTACAATTTTTTGGATTTTTGTAATTGTTGCACTTAGTTATGCGCTTTTTGCTAAAATAAGTTTGGCTTATGTGCTTTTAATAATTGTGGTTTTTGCCGGGATAGGAATTGTTCAATTTAAAGATCAAGAAGCGCGCGCACTAAAAAAAGAAAACCTTGAAAATAAAAATATTTTGAAAAAAACAGATCTTAAAAAAGAAAAAAATAAGATAGATAATAAATCTTCAAAAACAAAAATAGGGAATTTGTTAGATCATTGTTGCGATTAAAATGCTTAATTCCCTATTTTTCTTAATATTTGCGCTGTTTTTTGTTTTGCTATTTATAATTTTCGCAATCTTACGTCAGCCGATTAAAGCAAGATTTAATGTTTTTTATTGCGGTTTTTGCTATGCGTGTGTGGCTATGTGGGGAATCTTGCTACTTGCTTGGGTTTTTGATGTTTTCACCCCTCCATTTGAATTGTTAGCAATACTTCTTGGAATGTCTGGGATGGGAATTTGGCAGGAATTAAAAAAGCGAAACCTTAAAAACATTGGAATTTTCACAATTTTTTGGATTTTGTTTAGTGTTTTTGTATTTTATTCTGTGGAGATTGCGAGCAAGACATATGTTGTTTGTGTTGTTTTAGTGTTTGTAATAATAGATATATATCTTTTGACGCATAAACACAAAAAAATTAGTGAAGATGGTTTGTAAGTAAGTTTTTAAGTAAAATCTATAAAGAGAGCAGGTGGTGTGTGCAAATTTTGTTTGTTTTCTATTTTATGGACTGGGTGGGATTTGAACCCACAACCTCCTGCCTGCAAAGCAGACGCGCTACCGTTGTGCTACCAGCCCATAATTTTTTGGGTGTTTTGAAAAAAGAAGCAAAAATGTGTTGCGCGCAAATAAAAGTTTGGAAAAAGGCAAAAGTGTGTTGTGGCTGCAATAAGATAATTGTTTAAGCATATTAGAGAATTTACAGCAAAATATAAGATTAGTGATTATTTGAGTATGCGTTAGAAAATCTACAGCAAAATATAAGATTAGTGATTATTTGAGTATGCGTTAGAAAATCTCAGCAAAACCTAAAAAAGGCAATTATTGTAGTTATATAAAATTAGAGAATTTACAGCAAAACATAAAAAATTATAAAATTATATTTTGATTGATTTTTGTTGATTTGTATGCAAAAGAAGATTTTAAGGAGGTGATCGATCCGCAGGTTCACCTACGGATACCTTGTTATAACTTAACCCTTCTCACATAGCCAGAACTTAAAACTACCAAAGATAATTTTGCATTCCGACCATACTTGATTGGTTTGATAGGCGGTGTGTGCAAGGAAAAGGGACATATTCACCGCGCGATGATAACGCGCGATTACTGGGGACTCCGGTGTCACGAGGATGGGTTACAATCCTCGATCTAAACTAAGATAAAATTTAGAGATTGGCTTCACCTTTCGGCGTTGCAACTCGTTGTTTTTATCAATGTTACCTGCGTGTAGCCCTAGACATTCGGACCATACAGACCTATCGTTGCCTGAACCTTCCTCTAGCTTAGCGCTAGCGGTCCTTACACAGTACTTCTTTTAGAGATAGTAAGTGTAAGCTCAGGTCTTGTTCGTTATTTAACTTAATAAAACGCCTCACGGCACGAACTGACGACGGCCATGCAATACCTTTCAGCGTGTTAGGTAATCCCTTTAGGTTGACCATCATTCTGCTGTCAATCTAGGTGAGTTTTCCGGTGTATTATTCAATTGAACCGCGGGTCGCGCCCCTTGTAGTATTCCCCCGCCAATTCCTTTAAGTTTCAGCCTTGCGGCCGTACTCCCCAGGTGGCAATTTTAACGCTTTCGCTGTAACGCAGATAATTAGCACAAAGCTAATCATCCACCTAAATTGCATCCTTTACTGCTAAGACTACATGGGTATCTAATCCACTTTGCTACCTTAGCCTTCGACTCTCACTGTCAGATATGAATTAGTTATCTGCCTTCGCTATTGCTTTTTCTCCCAGTATCAACACATTTGATCGCTACTCTGGGACCAAAGATAACTCCCCTCATTCTCAAGTTTGGCGGTTTTTGCGCAGTCTCAAAATTAAGTTCTGAGTTTTTTGTGCAAACTTACCAAACCAGCTACAGACTCTTTAAACCAAATAATCGTGAGTACCACTTGAAGAGCGAGTATTACCGTGGCGGCTGCCACTCGTCTTGCCCACTCCTTATTCTCTGAACTTTTTAAATTCAGTAAAAGCTTTAAACAAAAATGCCTAAAACACTCAGCGTTTCTCTGTCGCGCTTTCGCGCATTGCAGAAATTTCGCGCCTGCTGCATCCCTTAGGACCTAGTTCCATGTTTCAGTAACCAGCTGCGGGCTAAGGCTTTCACCTCCCGTACTTGTCGTAGCTTTGGTGGGCCATTACCCCACCAACAGGCTGATAAGACGCAAAGTTCTCCTGAAACGATAAATCTTTTAAAGATACATATCTCAATAATATCTTCTATGCAATATTATTCTCACTTTCGCGAGCTTATCTTGCATTTCAGGGCGAATTCTTCACGTGTTACTCAGCGGTGCGCCGAGGTCTTACACCTCTCAACTAGCATGGCTTATCAAACACTGATAGTAGCACTCTCTGGCAGGATCAACCAGATATATGAAATTGGCGACTTCTTTCTTCTTTCGCATACAATAATTGCACTTAGATATAAAGCCCTTCCTCCCAGGGTATATTTACATCCGCATATAATATGTTTTGTAGAGTTTTGCATCTTTGCTAAATTTTCTCTTTTTTGGAGTTTTTAAATATTTTGGAGTGATTTGATAGGGTTTTCTTGGATTTTTACCTACAAAAGTGTAGAAAACGCGCATTTTTAAAATTTGA
>PFSX01000020.1:10762-12278 GCA_002789275.1 Candidatus Huberarchaeum crystalense
ATATCTCGCTATTCTTTTCTGGGTTTTTTTGAAATTATTGCTAAAATTAAAATTGATATGATTTATTCTTCGCGTTTTGGTAAAAAAAGAGAAAAGATTATAAATATTATTTTTCTAAAAATACATAGGGAAGATTAGAGACGTTTTTTAAAAAAACTTCGGGGGGATATATAGAATATAATAGTGAGCAAAAAAAAAGAATTGGAGGAATATATGAAATATACTAATAAACTAAAAGAAGGGATGTCATTAAGATATTATATCTAGAAACAGAAAAAATATGAGTTAGATATGTTAGATAAGTCAAGTGAGTTAAGTAAGTTAAATATATATTAAGAAAATGGAATTGTTAAAGAACGAAGACAATATATTAGAAATTTAGAAATAAAAAAAGAAGTTAAAAAGATAATAAAAGATCCAATTATACAAAGTTATATCATAGATATTGTATATATACAAAATGTGCTTGATACTTTCGCTACTAATATTTAAAAAACAACATTTAATTATTTTTTCTATTTTTTATTGCCTGAAATATTAAAAACACTATAAGAAAAATTATTCCACTAACTATAAATCCCAACACTGCTTTAATTTCTATGCTAAATGTGTAGGTTGTTGTGCCAAACACAGAACTAGGCAAAAATCCAAGGTGGAAGACAATTATCTCTATAATCAAATACACTGCTGTCACAATTCCTGCAGTAACAATAATCTCTTTTATATCTACCATATTGTTTTATTTATAGTTTTGCTCAATTTGATATAAAGTTGTCAATTCTGGCGCGCTCGTCTGATTACCTACAACCAATCCACTTGAATTTGCCACTATTCCTGAATGCAACGCTGTTTGTCCAAAATTCACAGAAACCTCAAAAACAGGAACTTTAAGATGTTTTTCAATTCTGGCGCGCTCATCTTTGTTAAAATTGCGCGAAACAAAGCAAACTTTATTTGTAGCAACAATTTCAGAACCCAACAAAATATCTTTTTTTGGAAATAAGACAAGCGCAGTCATTTCAAAAAATTTTTCAATAGTTTGTATTTCTGCTTTTTCCAAAGAACTGTCAATAACAAGTCCATTATCATTCACAATTACTAAATTGCCTATTATGTTGTTTTTTGATTTAAATAGACCTATTTCTATGGTTTTTAGTTGGTTTTTTAGGTCTTGAAGCTCATCAGCAGTAATTACGTCGCTTATAAGCAGTTTTTTTGAATTTCCAGCACAAAAAAGTCCTAAAAATGAAGAATTGTATATTTTTGCCTTTATTGTTTTGATATTCAGCGCTGTTTCGATCATCCTTATTTCAAAGGGTTTTATATTAAATGGCGCGAGGCAGTAATTGTCAGTGGCAAAAAGGAAAAGCCCAATAAGTTGTTCACACCCTAACGATAATTTTGTTAGCATATGTTTTTTGGATGTTTGTTTGTTAAATGCTTTTCCTTTATTTGTGTTTGTTAAATGCTTTTCCTTTATTTGTGTTTGTTAAATGCTTTTCCTTTATTTGTGTTT
>PFSX01000008.1 GCA_002789275.1 Candidatus Huberarchaeum crystalense
CCTGAAACTAATTATACAAACAACAATCTTTCATTTAATATTAAAAGTGGAGATTTATGGATAAAAAGAGTAAATATTACTCAATCGCCTGCGATGACTGCTCTTTGTCCTGGTGACAAGAAAAATTTAACTGTTGAAGCTTGTGTTCGGGGACTAACTACTGCCTTTTCTGTTAATGCATCACTATATGTTAATGCAGAATATACTAGAACAATAGTATTTAATTTTTCAACAAGCAACAATAGAGAGAGCTGCACTACAGCAATTTTTGAGTTTGATGCAATAGCTGGATCTGAAACAAATAATTTAACTTTTGTAATTGATCCTACAGATGAAAATAATACTGCGCAGTATAATGAAACTAATGAGACCAACAATAATTATACTCGAATATTTGATATTAAATGTTCTGAACTTGAAATTAAACATTTATGGTTAAATCCAAATACAACATACATATCTGCTGATAATGCTAGTGCAAATAGATTTTTTAATTGGACTGCTGAAGTTTGCAATAATGCTGAATTTAATGAAACAAACATACGCATTGATTTTTATTATGTTTATCAACAGTATTCTTATAACTGTCATAGTGGTTGTCTTTCAGTTTATATGCATAATATAGATACTCGCTATATTAATATAACTAACAATGCCTGTCAAAACTATACTTTTAATATATCTAACAATATTGATAATGAATGGGATGATCCTTATCTTGTTTATGCAACAATAAACCCCTTGCTTGAAGTAAGTGAAAGTAATTATAATAATAATGGCTTTCCTATTGATAATATAACCCAAGGAAACACAAGTGTTTGTAACGGCACATCTGAAACACCTACAGATAATTATAGTAGGTTTGTTTTACCAAACGGATCAACAATATATTGTCCTAATGAAAGATTTCCCAATTATTCAAAAGCAGAATATGATGTAGAATATTCTTTTGATCTTACAACAGATGTACAATCTATTATTGATCCTGTTCGCGATATGTCAGGTAGTGGGGATTATAATTCTGGTAATAGAGGGGTTTGTTATAGTAATAGCTATTCTTGGACATTAACAGGATATAGGCATGGGTCTAGAGAATCAACACAAAACATAAGTATAAGTATCTCAACACAAAATAATCTTTCTGGTGGTTATGATTTTATGAATATTGGTCGTGGTGAACATCCATGTCAGCATTGGGGGTATTGGGGGTGGTGTAGTCATCAATATGGACTTTGTGGATCTTATTATTACCATACACAAAACACACCTGTTTATGTTCCTTATACAGAGCAAGGAGGTATGCGTAATATGTCTGTTGTCATTGATTATGAGCAGAATTTTTCAGAATACAACGAGACAAACAACGAATATTTATATCCTTATTTTGTTTATCCTGATGTTAAAAATAGAGGAGAAAACTCAACTTGTTGTATTGATCCTGAAATAATAAATATAAGTTATGGATGTAATAAAGTTAGAAATAATCCTTCACAAAATATAGAAATACAAGCTTGCTCACCTGGCAATAACTTAACTATTTGGACCACACTTCGTTCATGGAATCATGGTGTTGGAGATGTAATGTTCTTTTATTATATTGTTTTAGCAAATGGTACGAGATTAAATTCTCCTGCATCAACTGATTTTGCATATATTGATAATTCAACACATCCAGTAGAAGTGAATCATACTTTTGTTGTTCCTGATGAGGTTGGAGATAGTGATTATAAGGTTGATGTTCGTGTGCTTGATGCTTATTCTCCTAATATGTCTAATAATATACTTATTTCTGAGGACTGTACTTTTTCTGTTTGTGAGATAGGAGCAAATAGAACTTGTACTGCGCTAAATTGGTGTGAAGGAATTAGATTTTGTGAAAAAGATGAAAGGGGCAGAGGAAAATGGCAAAGAAATTGTACAACAACACTCAGCAACTGCGACACAAACTGCAGTGGAATAAATGACACGTGCCAAGAACAGGCCTGCATTCCTTGCGACTGCATAACAGGACAAACACAAAATTGCACAGCAGCAAATGGATGCAATGGAACACAAACAT
>PFSX01000022.1 GCA_002789275.1 Candidatus Huberarchaeum crystalense
TAAATGAAATTGAAGTGTTGAGATTATTGAGTAAAATTTATATTTTGTTTAGTTAATAAATGAAATTGAAGTGTTGAGATTATTGAGTAAAATTTAATAAGTTAATATATTATTAAAAGGATAAATATATTAAAATCAAGCAGAACCATTCTCAACAACAAAAGGAACAAACGCAAAACCCTTATATTCGCGCTCTTCAAACTCGCTCTCTGTTTTTTTGATAAAAACAAAAAGGGCATTTTCAACAGGAACAATAATTTTTCCATTGTTTTTTAGTTGTTTTTTCCACGCAAGAGGGATATTTTTGCTTGAAAGTGCTGCAGATACAAAAATTTTATCAAATGGTGCATCTTCTTCACATCCTTTTTCGCCGTTTCTGCAAAGAAATTTAGCAACTCCTGTTTTTATAAAATTATATTTTGCAACATTTCGCTCTCCTATTTTTTTCAATTCAGAAATTCTTTCTATTGCAACAACCTTTCCTTTGCTTAAAGATTTTCCTTGACTGACAATGTGCGCCAAAAGAGCAGTAGTCCATCCAGATCCAGCCCCAATATCTAATATTTTTTCTCCTGGCAGAGGTGCTAATAATTCTAACATAAAAGCCACAGTAAGTGGTTGGGAATTTGTTTGTCCATAACCAATAGATATAGGCTCATTCAATTCACTTAAATACTTAACTTTTTCAGGCAAAAAATCAGCGCGCGCAATATTTCTAAATGCATCAATAATTTGCGGTGATTTTAGCCATTTCTCCTTAATCAACATATCAATCAAACCCATAATTATTTTTATTACTTGATATTTTTATTTTTAATAGTTATTCAATCTTAACTTTAGGTTTTTGGTTTTATTTTAACTTAAATATTATTTTTCTTACTTGATATTTTTATTTTTAATAGTTATTCAATCTTAACTTTAGGTTTTTGGTTTTTATTTAAATTTAACTATCATTTTTTCTCTTTTTCTGAAGCCCACACTTCAATAATATCCAAAACATTCCCAGCACCTATTGTAGAGCCTGAATCTCTCAAAGAAAATCTTGATAATTCTACATTATCTGTTGCTTTTTCAAGAATAAACGGTTTTAATAATTCCATTTCAACAATAGCTATATCTCCTTTCTTAATAGTTTGTGGGTTTTCTTCTGCTACTTGTCCTGTTGCAGGATCTATACGTTGCAAAATTTTTCTTATTTTAATAGGAGCTTGATTTGTTTGGCTGTGGCACACAGGGCTATATCCTGCTGCAATTACAGTACTAAGCTCAATAATAGCTATTCTTGCTTTTACAACTTTAGGAACTACAACTGGGCTTGCAACATCGCAAAGCACAGAACCTCTATGGATTTGGTTTTTTTCAACACCTTTTAAATTTAAACCAACATTATATCCAGGAATTGCTTTAGGAATCTGCTGGTGGTGCATTTCAATTGATTTAACTTCACCTATTACGCCCCCAGGAACTACCATAACCTTGGTGTTAGGTATAATTGTTCCTGAAAGAATTTTTCCTACAACAACCATACCAACACCAGTAATAGTGTAAACATCTTGAATAGGCATTCTAAAATGCTTATCAACTGATCTTTGTGGCTCTTTTATGTCATTAATTGTTTGAATAAGCGTTTTGCCAGCATACCACGGCATTTTTGTAGAAGGCATAGTCACATTTTCTCCAGTCCATGCTGAAATAGGTATAAAAGGAACTTCTTCAATTTTAAAACCCACAAGTTTTAAATATTGGGAAATATCTGTTTTTATTTTATTAAATTGTTCTTCTGAAAAATTTGCACTATCCATTTTATTAACTACAACAATTAATTGGTTTACTCCATTTGTTTTAGTTAAAACAAGATGTTCTTTTGTTTGCAGCTCTATACCCTTTACTGCATCTAATATCAACATAGCAACATCTGCTTGACTAACTCCAGTAATCATATTTTTAATAAAGTCTTTGTGGCCTGGTGCGTCAATTAAGGTAAAATAATATTTGTCTGTTTCAAATTTTTTGTGTCGAATGTTAATTGTTAATCCTCTTTGTCTCTCTTCACCTTCAGTGTCCATAGCATAAGCAAAGCTAAATGTATCTTTTCCTAAAGATGTTGCTGCTTTTTTTAATTTTTCCATTCCCTGTTCTGTAATCTGACCTAACTCATAGAGAAGACGGCCTGAAAGTGTTGACTTTCCAGCATCTACATGCCCTATTGTTATAATATTTATATGTGGTTTTTCTGCCATAATATCTTTTAACAAGGAGTTTAAAAAGGTTTAACTTTTTAAATAAATAATGAGCAGTGAAAATATTGTATTAAAAAATAAAGTATTTATTTATGCCAAATACAAAAAAAGTTGTTTGTTTTAACAAGTTATATTGATTTTACAACACACAACAAAAATTTATGTTTGTATTAGGAATTGAATCAACAGCACACACATTTGGAATTGGAATCTGCAATGAAAAAGGAGATATACTCGCAAATGAATATAACACTTATGTGCCGAAAAGCGGAGGAATTATTCCTGCTGAAGCTGCAAAACACCATATTAAAGTTAAAAGAATTTTACTCAAAAAAGCACTCAAAAAAGCAAAACTCTCGCTCGCAGACCTTGATTTGATTGTTTTTTCACAAGGTCCGGGCTTGTCTCCTTGTCTTGTTGTTGGTCGTGATTTTGCACTTGAACTCGCAAAAAAAAATAAAAAATCTGTTATTGGAGTAAATCATTGTGTTGCACACATTGAAATTGGCTTGCTTTTTAATGCCTTGAAAAACCCAATTATAGGATTTTTTTCTGGAGCTAACTCCCAAATTGTTTGCTTTGCACCAAAATACAAAAAGATCAACAGCACAGAAATGCTAAAACGCAAAGAAAAATATATTGTTATTGGTGAGACATTAGATAGTGGGCTTGGAAATTCGCTTGACAAACTTGGGCGGCAACTCAACTTGCCATTTCCTGCCGGCCCAAAAATCGAAGAACTTGCTAAAACAGGAAAATACATTGAACTTCCTTACACCGTCAAAGGAATGAATTTTGCATTTGCTGGTTTAGTAACAAGTGCTATCAACAAATATAAGCAAGGATCTAAAATCGAAGATGTTTGCTTTTCCTTTCAAGAAACAGCATTTGCAGAGGTTGTTGAGGTTTGTGAGCGCGCACTCTCTTTTTCAAAATCTAAAGAATTGCTTTTTGTTGGTGGAGTTGCAGCAAATCAAAGGTTGCAACAGATGTTTAAAATAATGTGTTTAGAAAGAGGCGCTAAATTTTATACGGTGTCAAAAAAGTTTGCAGGTGATAATGGAGCAATGATTGCATGGGCAGGTTTAAAAAAGTTTAAAAAAGAAAGAAAAACAAAAAATTTAGATATTCGGCCAACTTGGCGAATTGATCAAAAGTGAATCTCAAAAATCTATTGTATTTTTTGGTGTTTCGTTGGGTATTTTGCTATTAATTTTAGCATTAAAGTTTGTTATATCTTAGGGTAATAGGGTAAGAGTTCTCTGAGGGTTTCGTCTTGTTGTATAGCTTCTTCAATATTATTCAAACCCCGAGATTTTGATCCCTTCTTATCTGATAAAAAATAAGCTTCTATAACTCCTAAACAAAATTTTGCTTCAAGAAGAGTACTAGCAGCTTTTTTAAAATATTCTATTGCATCATAGGGTTTCCCTAAATAATTCAAACACAAATTTCCATAAGAAAAATTAGCTTCATAATTGTTTTTATCTAATTTTATTGCTTGTTTATATTCTGACATTGCCTTTTCATATAATTCTAATATTTCATATAAAACACCTAAATATAAATAGGCTTGAGCGTTTATAGGATCTTTGATTTTTGCCTGTTTTAATAAGTTTTCTGCAGCGGTATATTCTTTAAGACCTATATAACATATTGCTTGTTCAACACAAGAACGGCTGCCCTTTGAATCCTCTAACTTTTTAGTTTGAATTCTATTTTTTTCTGTATCATACTTTATTAACCCCCTCACCAACTCACCAATAAATAATACATCATACTTTACTACTTTCATACCTTTCATATATTTTTTAACAAAACATTTAAAACAAATAAAACCCAAAATATAATCTTAACAAATATTAAAAAGATTATGGGTTTATTTGCAAAACTACAAGCAATTTGGAAAAAACCGAACGATGTCGAAGAAAAACTTCAGCGAAAACGAATGATTTCTTGGAGAAAAGACAGAGTAGTTGTTAGAGTTGATCGACCTACAAAACTTCAAAGGGCGCGCGCATTAGGGTACAAAGCAAAAAAAGGATTTATAATAGTTAGAGTGCGCGAAAAAAGCGGAGGCAGACATCGAGAATATCCAACAGGTGGAAGAAAGCCAAAGCACTCTGGTTTGCGAAAATATACTCCTAAAAAAAGTTTGCAGTGGATTGCAGAAGAAAAAGCAAACCGCAAATATCCAAACCTAAATGTATTAAACTCTTATTTTGTAGGCGACGATGGAGCGCAAAAATGGTATGAAGTTATTTTAGTTGATCCAAAAGCACCAGAAATCATAAATAGTAAAGATTTAAAATGGATTAGTGAAAAAGCGAACAAAGCAAGAGTTTTTAGAGGTTTGACCAGCGCAGGAAAAAAAAGCAGAGGTTTGAGAAACAAAGGATATGAAGCTGAAAGACAAAGACCAAGCTTGGCTGCAAAGGGTAATCGCGGGAAATAGTTAATTTTATTAACTTTACAACACCGCACCACAAAATATAACAATTTTTTAAATATAACTGTTTGTTATATATCTCTACAACAAGTCTGTTTTTAAATATTCTTATATAAAAACATATAAGTAAAGAAGGTTTATTGTGTGATTTAGAAAACTATGATTGAATAGAAAATCACTGCAAATTAATCCTGAATCTACAGATGTGCGCGAGAATATAGAAAAGGTAGATGAGAAAATAAGAGACCTGCGCAGACTGCTAGCAATAAGAACAATGTAAGTATAACATTATAAGCAAAGCAATATTATAAAAACAATATGGGCCAAGCATCAAATAAAACAGAAAAAAGCGAAAAATCATCAGAGTGCGCGCTGACAATCGAGAAAATACAGCGATTTTGCTATGACAATGCATTTGTTTATCCGTCAGGCGAGATTTATAATGGTTTTGCAGGCTTTTGGGATTATGGGCCGCGCGGGGTTGAAGTCAAGAACGCAATAAAACACAGTTGGTGGAAGCGATTTGTTCTGTCGCAGAGTAATGTTGTGGGAATTGACGGAGCAATAATAACAAATCCGCGTGCATGGGAGGCAAGCGGCCATGTTGCTCGCTTTAAGGACTTGCTAATAATATGTAAAAACTGCAACAAAAGGTACAGAGCAGACCATCTTGTTGAAGATATTTTAAAGATTCAAACAGAAGATATGTCTATCGAAGATATTAATAAAAAAATTAAAGAAAACAAAATTAAATGTCCTGAATGTAATGGTGATTTAGGAGATATTACCCAAGCGAGTCAAATGATTTCAGCCTCAGCAGGAGGAATTAATTGTTATTTGCGACCAGAAACAGCACAGGTAATTTTTCTAAATTTCAAACTTATTCAAAAACAAATGCGACTAAAATTGCCTTTTGGGATTGCACAAATTGGAAAGGCATTTAGAAATGAAATTTCACCTCGCGATTTTCTATTCAGATCGCGCGAATTTGAGCAAATGGAAATAGAGTTTTTTGCTAATCCTAAAAAATCAAGCAAAGACCTTAGTGGTGAGTGGAAAAATGATGAATTTGTTGTTAATACGCGCGAAAATCAAAATGAAAAAAAACAACCCTTGCAATTAAAATTTAAAGATCTAAAAGCAAACCTCTGGCAACAATATTGGATTTGGCAAATGGCAGATTGGCTTATGTGTGATTTAGGAATTAGAAAAGAAAATTTAAGGTTGCGCGAACACTTAAAAGACGAGCTCTCGCACTATTCTATTGCGACATTTGATATTGAGTATAAATTTCCTTTTGGATGGAAAGAAATAATAGGAATCGCTGATCGTGGAAATTATGATCTTGCTCAGCATTCTAAATTTTCGGGTGATGATTTGGATTATTTTGACGATGAAACTGGCGAGAAAGTTCTTCCTATTGTTGTTGCAGAACCTTCTATTGGTGTTGATCGCGTTTTTCTTGCGCTTTTGAGCGATGCATACAAAGAAGAATATGTAAAAGGAGAAAAGCGCGTTGTGCTGCGATTAAAACCAAAATTCGCGCCTGTTTTTATTGGAATTTTTCCGCTCGTAAAAAAAGGCGGGTTAAATGAAAAAGCAGAAGAAATATTTGATTTGCTAAAAAATGATTTTGTCTGCAATTATGATGAAAAGGGCTCAATCGGCAGACGTTATCGCAGAATTGACGAGCTTGGCGCGCCATTTGCAATAACTGTTGATTTTCAAACATTAAAGGACGAAACTGTAACTCTGAGAGAAAGGGATAGTATGAAGCAAGAGCGGGTGAAAATTGAAAATTTGAAAGATGTTTTGAAGCAAAAGTATTAAGAAAATTATAATTTTATTTTGTTTATAAAAACCTTATGGACCCTGAAAAGTTTAGATTACATTCATTTGTTAAAAATTTAGAAGCCAAGCGCGCGAGACATACTGAGTTAATTTCAGTATATATTCCTGCTGGTTCTGATTTGAATATTATGATTTCAATGCTTCAAAGAGAGCGCGGAACAGCAGAAAACATAAAATCAGCGACAGTGAAAAAAAATGTGACCTCTGCTCTTGAGAAAATAGTGCAAAAATTGCGCGCAAACTACAAACAAACTCCTCCTAAAGGTGTAGCTATTTTTTGCGGAAATATAAGTGAAGATCTTGGAAGTGAAAAGTTTATAACAGAGATGATTGAGCCACCAGAACCACTTAAAATCAAAATATATAGATGTGAGCGGGAATTTATTCTTGATCCACTGAAAGAGCAGTTGGTTTCTCGAAATGTTTATGGTTTGCTTACAATGGACAGAAGCGAGGCAGCAATGGGTTTTTTAGATGGAAATACAATAAAAGTTACTAAGACCTTTGAGCCTATGATTGTAGGAAAACACCGCGCAGGAGGGCAATCAGCTCAACGTTTTGACAGAATTCGCGAAGGGCAAATTTTGCAGTACTATAAAGAATTGGCAAATGCGTGTCGTATTTTTATTGATTCTTCTGTAAAAGGCGTTCTAATTGGCGGACCAATACCAACAAAAGATAATTTTATAGCACAACATTTGATGCCATTAGAAGTAGAGCGAAAAATTATCAAAGTTGTTGATATGTCTATCTCAACAGAGATATCATTAAAAGATCTTGTTGAGCTTTCCAAAGACGCATTGCGAGATAATGAATTAGTCAAAGAGCGCGAAGCAGTTGATGTATTTTTCAAGCGAATCAGCATAGGTGACTCCAAAATCCTTTTTGGAAAAGACCAAATTCTTGAAGCACTAAACAATAGATTAGTTAAACATCTGCTGGTTTCAGAAAACCTTGATAGCAAACTTATGGATGTATTGTTAGATCTCGCAGTAAAAACAGGCTCTAATTTTGACATTATTTCACGCAACCATTCTGAAGGCGAGCAGTTTTATCAAATAGGTGGTGTTGGGGCTATTTTAAAATATTAGATAAATTTTTAAGATTTGGTTTTTTGTTTGCTTTTTTTATTTGGGTTATTTATCAGTGATTTTTGTAATTTTGTTAGAGTTTATTTATTTATTTTTGGTTTTTTGTTTGCTTTTTTGTCTTTTTTATTAATTCTGCTTTTTGTTTTTTCTTGCCTTTGTGTCTTTTAATTTTTGCTTATTTGTTTGTTTTTATCTATTTTTATTTGTTTGTTTTAATATTTTATTTTTTCTTTTTTTATCTTTTTTTGCTCTTGTTTTGTTTTTTCTTTTTTTATCTTTTTTTGCTCTTGCTCTTGCTCTTTTGTCCTCCTTCTCTTTTGGTTTTTGCTCTTGCTTTATTTCTTTGAAAATTTGCTCTATGTGATATTTATCTTGCTGTTTTAGCCAAAATTTATATATTACTCCCAACACAATTATTATTACACTTAATAATAGCCACCAATACCAGCAAAAAATAAAGACAATGCCGCACCCGAAGCTAAAAAAACAACAATTTAAAGAATTATTTATTTTGTTTATTATGTTGTCAATAGGTTCTGAGTAAATATCAGTTATTTGCGAAGATGCTGTTAAATTACCTTTTGTTGCTGTTATATCGCGCATTCCTAAAAACCCAGTAAATGTTGCTTTTCCATTTTTGTCTGTTGTTTTTGTTTGATTTCCATAAATAACTGTTGCATCCTCCACCACATGGTTTTTATCATCTATAATAATTATTGTAAATTCTCTACCTTTAAACACTTTTTGAGGCGACAACACAATAGCAATTGATTGAACAACATCAAATACACAATCAGATGGGCAGGTTTCATTTTCACCCTCACTACATATTTTGTCACCGCAAAACGCTTTAATACAATTTTTGACAGAAATGTTATATTCTTGTCTGTTGCCAATGTGTATAAATACTAACAAGTGTTTACCTTCTGTGGTTATAAAAGTAATTTTGCCGTTGCGGTCAGTATATCCAATCCTTTTTCCGTCGAGAAAAACTCCAAAATCACTATAAGGAAACTTGATTGTAATATTTTCACCTGCGCACAAATCAGTTAAATAAGTTAAATTGTAATTAAGTTTATCCCCACTACTAACAGCTCCACCACCTCCACTTCCTCCACTTCCTCCACTTCCGCCTCCTCCACCGCTACTTGTTACTAATGTTGTTGTGCCTGAACTTGAATTTGAATTGTCTGCTGTATCAAAAGCAAAAAAAGTGTAAGAATAAAGCCCAA
>PFSX01000060.1 GCA_002789275.1 Candidatus Huberarchaeum crystalense
TCAAAATACTTTGATAGAAAACAACTATGTTTGCACAAGATATGGAATTTTAGCTGGCTGGTATTATTCAAACAACACAATTGCAAGAAACAATAATATTAATGGCTCTTGCTGGAACAAAAGTATTAGTACTTGGAGTGTGGGGGTTTATACTGGTTATCTTTCGCACAACGCAACAATAGAAAATAATGAAATTAAAAACACTTCGCTCGGAATCCGCGTTTATGGGCATAATGATACAGAGCACACAACACAGAACAAAATTCTAAACAACAACATCCGCGATATTTATATGCATGGTAATTGGTGGGGTTTTGGTATATATGCTGATAGGGCTTCAAACAACACTTTTGAAGGCAATAATATACAAAACACTTCGCTTGGAATCTATTTAGTTGGTGGGTCTAATGATGTGACAAATCAAGGCAATAATATAACCAATAATTTAATTACAAAATCTTATCAATGGGACGGGATTTTGCTTTATCGCGCGGCAAACAACAGTATAACAAACAACACAATTACAGAGAACAACCGCCACGGAGTTTTTCTTTACACAACAACTGCAGGAACAAACACACTTTCAGATAATCTAATAATCAACAATAATCAAAACGGGATTAGGTTGGAATCAGCAAATAACCAGATAGATAGAAACATTGTTTGTTACAACACACAAAATGACTTTCAAAGAATAGGTTTAGGTGGTGGAACAGCAACGAGTGACAACAACACTTGCGGAACTCCTGATGGATGGGACGATGCAGGAACAACTGGATGCACAGATGTTTGTGGTGTTTATGTATATTTAAATTCTCCGCCAAACGCAACAAAAACCAATAATCCGAATCAAAACTTTGAGTGCAATTCAATCACAGGCAATGGAGAGAATTTATCAAGCATAACTTTATATATTTGGAACTCAAATAATTCATTATATGCTACAAATACAACCTTATTAGCAGGTACAAACAGCACAACAATTTTTAATATGAATCTGCCTGACAATGAGTATTTGTGGAATTGTAGGGCAAACAACACAGCAGAGAATGAAGGTTGGGGTATAAATAACTGGACTTTAACAGTTGATACAACCCCACCAATAATAAACCTCAATTCACCTGCAAACCAAAGCAATTTAACATATTGCACAATTACTTTAAACTGGACAGCGAGCGACAGCCACCCTGGCCTGACCTGCACAATAAATGTTGATGGCTCAACATCAATTAAAGAGTGTGCAAACAATACAGCTTGCACAAGCACAACATCTTGTCTTTCTGATGGAACTCATAGCTGGAACATAACTTGTAAAGATAGCTATGGCAACTCAAACACATCTGAAACCCGAATTTTCACAATTGACACAACTCCGCCAAATATAAATCTTGTTTATATAGCAAATAACCTGCAAACTCCGCAATGTAATATTGATTTTTCTTGCAATGCAACAGATAATAATGGAATAAAAAACATAACACTTGTTATTTGGAATACAACAGCAGAATATTACAGTAACTCTACCCAATCAAATTCAATAATTAGAACAGTTAATTTTCCTCTTGGAAGCGAAGGTAATTATAAATGGAATTGCCTTGCTTATGATACATTTGACAACTACAACTGGGCAGCGAACAACAGAAGTTTTGATGTTGTGAACATAACTATAAGCTTAGTGTCACCATCTAACAACACAATATTCGCAGCAAATTCAGTTACATTTGTATGGCAGACCCAGGCAATACAGAGCAACTGCACAATTCAAATAGCAAGCGACGGGGGATTTGCAAATATTGTTGATTCAAAATGGTCAATAAATAATACAACAGAGCGCAACTACACAACAATATTAAATAATGATGGAGATTATTACTGGCGCGCCAAATGTGACAGTGACTGCAGAACCTCGGGATGGAGCGAAACAAGAACATTTAGTGTTAGTACACCCCCACCAGAGATAAACTTTATAAACCCCACACCATCAAACAACACTATTTTATGCCAAAACTGGACACCAATCAATATTAGCATAAATGAACAAAACTTAGATACATTTAAGTTTAACTGGAATGGAACAAACATAACCTTTGCCCCGTGGGAATTGACACATTTCTACACTGGCAACAACACTAACGAAACAATCCTTACAACTTACAACCACCAAACAAGAATTCTAAACATCACAGGAAGCACTGCAAAAAACGACGGCTTGGTTCTGGCAATGAGCTTTGAAAACAGG
>PFSX01000068.1 GCA_002789275.1 Candidatus Huberarchaeum crystalense
GGACAAAAACAAATCAACAAAACACAATTATAAAATATTATCTAAAAATAAATTAGTAAAACACAACAAAATATTGTTTGTAAGCAAGCCAAAATACAAAGTATTGTCAAGATCTAGTTTGAAAAACTTAAAAAATGCAAACAAAAAATTTATCGAAAAAGAGCAGAACATGGAAGAGAATATTAAAACTAGCGCTAATATATCTCAATCTAAATTTGAAGAAGATATTAAAAATGTACATGCTTTTCAAGACAATGATAATATTAAAGACAAAGAAGATGAGATATTGCCTGCCGAGAAAAAAATTCCTAGTAAAATTTCGCTTACTCCTGAACAGCAAGAAGATATTCGTCAGTTTTTTTTTAAAGTTTTTAAAGAAGTCAGAGACACCCAGCAAACATCTAAAAGACAAGCAGATGTTTGTCCTAATTGTGGAGGAAAAATTATTATAGATTTAACAACAGGTGAGGAATTTTGTGAAAAATGCGGTAATATTATTGATATTTCTATTAACACAGGTCAAGAATGGCGCGCATTTGACTTTAATCAGCTTGTTTCACGAACAAGAGCACAAGCATCAAAATCAATTCATCATGCAGACGGAATAGGATCTATGGTTGGTAGGGGGTCTGTTGATATTAAGCATGTTCCTGCTTATAAACAAAAAGAATATTACCGCTTGCACAAATGGCAAATGATGATTGTCACAACAATTGAACGAAATCTTCAAATGGCGTATGGTGAGCTATTAAGAATGCAACGTTATTTTGATCTTCCTTTTTATATTACAGAAGAAATTAAGCTTCTTTATAAAAAGTTAATAACAGAGAAAGTTGTCCGCGGAAGGGCGCGCGAACAGATATTAGGGGCTTTGCTGTATATTGTAATGCGAAAACATAAAACTCCACTAACATTTTCAGAAATTGCAAAATATTTCGGAATTGATAACAAGAAAATAAACATTACTTATAAACTTATTTTTCAAACAATTGGATTTTGTATTACTCCTGTGCGAATCGATGGATATTTTAATAGGTTTGCAAAGCTTGTTATTCTTAATGCTGAATCGCGAAAGAGAGTAGATAAATTATACAATCTTGCTAAAAGTAAAAGAAAAAACAATGATGAAAAAAATGCAGTTGTAGATGCTGCTGCTCTTGTACTAATTGCTGCATACGAGCAGAATCCAAGTATAACTCCTGATATTTTTTTAAGTTTAAAAGGTGATGATATTACTCTTATAAATCTCAAAAAGAGTGTATCACTTTTTGTAAAAGATCTAAAATTAAATTATGATATTTTGAATATTTTTAAATAAAATCATAAACAATATACAATAAAAGACGTTAAGATTAGCTTTTTGTAAAAGATCTAAAATTAAATTATGATATTTTAAATATTTTTAAATAATTTTTAAATAAAATTATAAATAATATATGATAGAAAATATCAAGATTAATTATGTGGAAGCCAAGAAATATAATGGTTTGGTTAACTTACAAATGTTTCAGGTTCAAAACCAGCCAAAACTATTAGAGTTGGATAAAGAAAGCGATCTTTTGCTTAATATTAGCTTTGAATGTTCTATTGAATATGTTCCAAGTATTGGGTTTATACATTTTAGAGGTTTTCTAAAATACAAAACTACTACTCCTGACGAAACAAATCAGATGGTTGCTCAATGGAAACAAAAAAAATTAGATCAAAACTTAGTAAATCAGTGGCTTAGCTCTATTTTTCAGATTTGTTTGATCAAATCAATTGCTATTTCTGAAATTGTAGGTCTGCCTATTGCGATTCCTTTACCAAATATGATGTCAAAACAATCACCACAACCAACACAAATTCATAGCAAAACGCGCAATAATAAAAAGTGATTTTGGGGGGTTAATACTTTTGTCAGGTTTTGATGCTATTGCTTAAATTTACAATATATTATCTTAAATAAGTGCGCGAGTTTAAATTCATAATATTAAATTAAATAAAGTGCAGTGGTTTAAATTCATAATATTAAATTA
>PFSX01000070.1:0-1985 GCA_002789275.1 Candidatus Huberarchaeum crystalense
TGTTTCTTATTGTGTTATTATATCCTTGATAGTTAGCATAATTATATTCAGTAATACCTCGCACAAAATCAGATATGTTGTTGTCTTTAATTATGCTGTTGTTTGTGCCAGATCCTATTTGCACACCTACACCCCAATAATTTGTGGAATTTCTATCAGCAAAGCAAGAGCCATTAATATTATTGTTTTTTATTGTCACGTTGTTAATCAAATGCCAAGCAAGGATACCATATCTTCCGCAAACACTATTATTTTTAATAACATCATTTGTTGTGTTACGATATGTACAAATTTCCCAAGACGTGTTTCCTGCGATGTTGTTGCCATAAATTTGGTTGTTAGCAGTGTTGTAATAAACCAAAACCCCGCACCAAACAGTTGAATTTGTGATTGTGTTGTTAATAATTTTATTTTCACTTCCAAAATTTCCTGTCATTATTGAGCGCCCGCTATTAGTTATTGTGTTGCCTTCAATTGTGTTGTTATTTGCCTGCCACCAAGCAAGTATACCATAACTACCTATATCTGAAATATCGTTGTATTTTATATATGACTGATTTGTTCTGCGCCCGTAAATTCCAAAATACTTTGACAGTGAGATTGTGTTGTATTCAAAAAACCCGTTTGAGTTTAGATCATTCCATATGCCCCCCCTTGATGTGTTTGTTATTGTGTTATATCTTACAATTGGATTTTCTGAAACTCCGTGAATAACCACGCCCCAACCATTTGTTTTGTTTGTTTGGTTAGTAATGTTGTTATAATAAATGTTCGTGATATTTGAATTATAAACCTGAATACCCCAGTTGTTGTTATCTGTTGAAACCAAACCATTTTCTGTCTGTGTTATTGTGTTGTTTGTGATTGTGTTGTCGTTTGAATTTGACAAAACAACCCCCCTCAGATTATCGGTTGCGTTTTGTTTGTAAATATAGCCTTTGTCTGATTTATAGAAATATGCTCCAAAGTTTGTGTTGTTAAGGAGTGTGTTGTTACGCAAATATCCGCTTGACGAATTGTCATATGTTATGCCGTATGTGAATTTCTCAAACCAACAGTTTATAATTTTTGTGTTGTTTGATCCCTGAACATATGTCCCGTGGCGCGTTATTGCTGTGTTTGTGCCATTATAAATTACTTTGTGACCATTGCAATCTAAAGTAACATTTTGTCCTGTGATGCGGATGCATGCGTGGTTATTTGTCTGGTTATCATCAAACATATCTTTTTCGAGCGCAATCACCTGATTATTATATGATGAGTTATATTCAGCGCAGGAAACAGCAACAACATTTGGAACTAGCGGTTCATCACTCATATCTGGTGTGAAAATAAGGCTAAAGGTTCTTGTCTCGCTTGTTTTGGTTTGTGTTCCTGCTGTGCAGGTGATATTCCACGTGTGTTTTCCTGCTGCGAGCGAATGATTAGCATAAATTGTGGTTTGCACACTATTATTAACTCCTGAAACTGTTCCTGACGCAATACCATTAATATAAAGTGTGCAGGTCGCAGGACTGTCATAGTATCTGATATAAAAAGTAAATGCTATTGTATCATTGGTTTTATCTAACACCCCGTCTTTGTCATGTGGAGACAAAAGTATAACTTCTGGCTCAACAATAGTCAACATTTGGTCAAATCCAACTACTACCAAACCAACAGCATCCTCTGCCCTGCAGTGCCATATATATTCTCCTTTAGTTAATGTTGGTGTCCATGTGCTTGAATTTTGCGTGCCTGAAATAGTTTTAGAATTATGATAAACTAATGCTCCTGTCATTTGATTGTAAATAAAGATCTCAATGCTCGAAAGATTGATGTTATCTGTTGCATTGCAGATAAAATCAGGTGTTGTGTCTGATGTTTCTGTTCCTGGTTCTGGCGCGATTTGATATATTTCTGGTGGGGTTGTGTCAACTGTAAAGCAAACTGTGCTATTATCCTCCCAACAATTTGTTTTTGCTGATACTTCTATGCAGTGATGT
>PFSX01000070.1:2113-2655 GCA_002789275.1 Candidatus Huberarchaeum crystalense
TACCAGTTAATCCCAGAACCAGACATTGTTTCGTTTGCTGCACTATTCCATTCGAGTTTGCAGTTGTCTGTATCTGCATCAACACTAATATTTATATAAACCCAATTCTGACAAACAGTATCTCCATTTAAAGGAGTAGTGTTAACAAAAACAGGTACTGAATAGGTTGCATCATCAATGGTTGTAAAATAAATTTTCTCGCTCGAGTTTTTTTGTCCTGAGTCATCTGTCACATTTATTATTATGTAATGCGATCCATTGGCAACAGATATTGTTGTATTCGCGCAATTTGGCAAAGAAACAGGAGGCCCCCCATTTAAACTGTAATTGCAATATTGGCAACCTAGATGTGATGGAGAGATAGTGTAATTTAAAGAGATGTTAGTTGTGCAATAAGTTGTATTTTGGGGTAATTGAATTTCAACAGAAGGAGAATTTAATGTCAGAACTACACCCAAATAATCAAAAAAGAAATTGGCTGTGGCTGCTATTGTTGCAGTAGCTCTGCACCTCACTATAGTGTTGCCTGTTGTGTTTATATA
>PFSX01000004.1 GCA_002789275.1 Candidatus Huberarchaeum crystalense
CAGAATTCTAATTAAAACAACTTATATCCCGTATTTATTTTGCAGAATTCTGATTAAAAACAACTCTATAGTTTATCTCTATTTTGCAGAATTCTGATTAAAATCGGATCATTGCTCTCGTTTTCAAACAAACTTGCGATAAAATTTTGGGGGTTTTCTTTCCAATATAAAAACAAATTTATTTTATTCACCACAATATTTTCAAATATATATTTTGATGGTTGTTGCTCATCAAGTTTATAATCCAAAACCCCATCAGATATTTGCTTTTTTAATCCAACATAAGCAATGGCGATTTTTATTTTTTCAATAGGAATATTATTTTTCTTGGAAAGCGCGCGCATATATAATTCTAATTGCTGACGATGTTTAGAACTTTGAACTTCATTTCTATCTGTTTTCCAATCAACAATTAAATAATTCTCATTATTATCTTTAAAAACTGCATCAATTCTACCATTAAAATTAATTTTAGCATCTGTTTCAAAAAATTCTGATAATGGCACATCTATTGAGAGTTCGGAATTGTAAACTAAAGCATATTTTTGTTTGATTTCAGAAATAATTTTATAAATATTAAATATATATTTTTCATATTTTTCGAGTTGAGAATCTTGTTTGAATATCTCTTCTTGAGTTAGACCTTTTAGTATTTTTGATGCAATTGAATGAACATTAATGCCTATTTCTTGACTAGAAGATATTTCACCAATTTTCAAAATATTTAAATATAAATAATCTTCAGGGCTCAAATAAATTTCTGAAAAAGAAAATGATTTTTTGTTTGAAAAATGTTCTATTATCTTTTCAGCAAACCAATTTTTCTCAAAATTGTTTTTATTTTCAATAAAGGTATCTTGCTCTGGGATAAAGGACTTATCTATAAATGAATTTATATAGCGGCCATAATTTTGATTAAGTATGTATAATTCGTTTTTTGCTCTTGTAATTGCAACAAAATCAAGGTTTAGCTCTTCATCAACATTTGATTTGTCATTGTTTTGAGATGCGAGTATTGCATCAATAATCGCAGACCTAAAAGCAAGTTTTTCTTGCGATTTCGCAGGCAAATAAATTACATAATCAAATTCGCGGCCTTTTGCTTTGTGAACAGTTGATAAAATAATTGTGTTCTGCTCTCCTTTTATTTCAGAAAGAGGAATATCAGCAGTGCTCAGATAAAGTATTATTTCATTTGGATTGAAAGCATCTACTGCTCTTTTTGCCTCGCTAAGCATTTCTTTAAAATTCTCAGCCATATTTAAATATTCCTTGCTTTGCTCCCTTGCTTTTGGAATAATTAAATTGTCAAACAAATTTATTAAATCACTAAAAGAATGCATTGACTCTTTTATTTTTTTAAGTTCAGGCACTTTTTTGTAAATTTCATCACTAATTATTTTTTTGTTTTCTGATATCTCAAATGCATCTTTTGTCGAAATAGAAATAAAAGGAGTAAACAAAGCCTTTTTAAGACAAATCGTATTCTCAGAAAATATACTTCTAAGAAAGGTAAGTATTTCTTTTTTCGCAAAATTCGCCTCTCTTGAAAATGTTATTAAATAATTTAATTTTTGCTTTTTGAGCTCGCTTGCTATTTGCAGTAATTGTTGGTTTGTTCTAGCTAAAATTGTTGGAACTTTCTTTTGATTTAATATTTGCTTCACAAGCAAAAGAGTTGTTTTAACTTGATTCGTCGACACACACAGCTTTGGTTTTTGACCTGTTTTACCCTCAACATTTCTTAAATTTTCAAGCTCTTGGGGAACCATATTTCCATTTAATTTATAAAATTCTTTTGCATAGTTAAGAATTTCGTTTGTGCTTCTAAAATTTTCAGAAAGAACAAACACTTTTGATTGTTTAAACTTGTTGAAATTTGTTACCGAACCTCCTTGAAAACCAAAGATAGCTTGCTTTTTATCACCCACAGCAAAAAATTTCTGCCCTGCGTGTAATGCAATTTCTGCTTCAAGTAAATTTGCGTCTTGAAGCTCATCAACAAGAACATATTTGTATAAAGGAGAATCTATTTTAAAATTAAGCAAAAGATCTACATAATCTAAATAGCCTTTTTCTTGTTTTATTTTTTCATATTCTTTATATAATTCAACAAAAAAATACAAAATCTTTTCAAGGTCTTCTTTTTTATATCTTCCTTTTTCTTGCAAAAAATCTCCTGCTCTTTTAATATCAATTTTTTCAGGAGTGATTTTGTGGTTTTTAAGATACTGAATCATTTTGTCAATTGTTGGTGCTATTGTGCTCATCAAATAGCCATCAGAATAATTAAATACTTCTTTTTCTTTCAAATATTTGTATGCAAAATAACGTCCAAGATTAGTTACAAGAAATTTGTTTTTTATAATATTTTCTGCAGAAAAAGAGTGAAAAGTATGAATCTTTAAATTAGAAATACTAACAGGTATGTTGTCTTTGTCAATGAATTTTTTTATTCGGTTTTCCATTTCTTCGCGCGCCTTTTCTGTAAAAGTCAAGCAAAGTATGTCTTCTGGTTTTAGTCCTTGTTTCAAAAGAGAAATATATTTATGACTAAGCAAAAATGTTTTGCCTGTTCCTGGATTTGCGATAACAAGGGTATTTTCTTGGCAATCTAAAATTTTTTGTTTTTCGATGCTTATTGAATTTAGAGACATATGGTTTTTGAAAAAGGATTTTTTGTTTTTCTATGCTTATTGAATTTAGAGATATATGGTTTTTGAAAAAAGATTTTGCAGTATTTATTTTGTAAAAATTTTTGATAACAAACATTATATTTTTGTCCTAAAAATAACTTTCTATTTTGTCGCAGCTAATATTTAAAAAGTGCGCGATTTTTCTATATTTTTTGGTGAAATTTATTATAAATGTTTAGAACATCCTTAAAATCAGCCCTTAGCCTAAACTCACCCATCAAAATCTTAATCATAATAGTTTCATCTTTTCCCTTGCTTTTTTCCATAATTTTTTTGACTTCTTTTTCTAAGTTCTCACCTGTTATTTTCTCAAACTTTTGGTGGTTTCCTTTAACCAATATTTCAACTATTGCTGGAAAAACAATTTTTTTTTTATCTAACAATTCCAAAACATCAAGAACATATTTATTGTCAATTTGTTGTCGTTTTTCACAACTTATGTTATTAGAAATAACATCTTTTTCAATCTTGCGTTGAGCATCTCGTTTTGCATTAACAAAGACCTCTGCGATTTTTTTTGGCTCAATATTTTTAAATCTAGCAATTGCGTCCTCAAAATCAAACAAATCTTTTGATTTAATAATCTGACTCGCGAGATCATCGCTTAATCCTAATAATTTGAAGCGGTTATGTTTTGTCTCTGGGTCTTCAAGAAAATATTGTTGAATATCTGCTAATTCCTCATTTGAAAAAGTGAAGATAGGAATGTCTGTTTCAGGATACATGCGGCTTCTGGTTGAAATTGGTCGCAAGGCTCTTGTTGTGCTGTCAGGAATAACTTGCCTAACTTCTGATTTTAGATTATTTCTCAACACTTTTTGGCGCGCTATTTCAACACCTATTATTTTTTCTATTTGAGATAGATCTTGCGCTCCCTTAATCTCTACACGTTTTCCATCACCAACCGAAATATTTATATCTTGCCGAATAGTACCTAAACCACGCCTAACAAATCCACTCATCCGCAAAACAGATCCTATTTTTTCAGCAACCCCCTTAATTTGAGAAGGAGTTGCACTAAACATTTCGGTTGTAATTTCAATTAAAGGAACGCCTAAACGAGACAAACTAAAGACCCGCTTGCCATTATCTTTGCCAATAATTTGAGCTGCGTCTTCTTCAATAAACAAGTTAGATATCCCTACATTTCCAAAAGAGACTTCTATTTTTCCATTAGTTGCTAGTAAAGCTGTCCGCTGAAAACCGCTAACATTAGAGCCATCTATAATAATTTTTCTCATAAATATAACATTTTTTCTGACTTTCATTCCAAAAGCCTTTGCAATCTTAGCAGAATATATCATTGCTTCTCGGTTTGGCAAGTGAGGAGGTTCATCATCTAATTCAACCAAACAAATTTTGTCTTTTTTTGCTATATACTTTATAAATTTTTTGGTTTTTGTTTCCTCAAGTGCAGCAATATCTACTGCTCCGCCTTCACCTGCTGAAGCTCTCATTTGCCGCAGAATTGAAAAATCAGTTTCTTGTCCAGAATAAAAATCACAATTGCAAAAGAGTTTGTGTGTGTTAAGTTGCTGATGAATTTCAAGACCAAAATTAATTTTTTCCATTTTCACACTCCTAACATTGTATTTGAAAATGAAAAAAATTTAAATTTTAGCAAATCATGCAATTTAGAAAAGCTTGTGTTTTTCAAATATGTCCAAATAAAAGATTGAATAAAGTATTTATTTATTTCACTATACAAAATATTTAGTTTGGAAGTAATAGTTAATTTAAGTTGCATATGTTTTTTAAACATAATCTAGTTTTTGTATATTTGTGTAAAATCTTACACAATATATTATGGTATTGTATTACTGCATAAAGTGTAAAACACTCGTTGAACACACAACAATTGAGTGTCCTACTTGTCAGGGAATAATTTTCAAAAAAGTGCGCGATCCAAGTACAAAAAAAGTAATTGAAGCAAAATAGAATTGTTTTATGGTTTGTTGTTTTGAGTATGTTTCTCGCTCTTTTTGAAAAGCAGGATATATAAGTGCGCGCACCTATAAGATTTAATTGTTGTATTTTTCAAAATATTTAAAAAATGCGCGCACCCATAAGATTTAATTGTTGTTTTAATCAATTTTTCAAAATATTTAAAGATTTAATTCTTATTATTTTGGTTTTTATTGTAGTAGTTTTCTAACAAAGGAGCAACCTGCTTTTTTCTAGACATCATGCCTTTTAAAAATATTCCATCTATTGTGGAAATATTAAACGCTTTTTTAACAGCATCAACATCTCCTGCTGTCAAAAATTCACTGCCTTCTCGCAAAATATCTGTAAAAACAAGCAAAACAAGAGTATAATTTTTATCTTGCTTCATTTTTTTCATTTGGCTACTAACTTGCTCTTTTATTGCATAAAAATCTTCAAAATCAACAACTTCTAACTGCCCTATGCCAACTTTGCATCCATTCATATTAAATTCCTTAAAATCAGCGTCTATAATTTGGCATGGTGTTTTGTTCTTTAAACTTGCTTTTGCTTTTTTTAATTCCAGCCCAAACACCTCAAAATTAGATATGTCTGCGATTTTTTCTAATTTTTTCGCCATTATTTTATCAATATCTGTTGTTGTTGGAGATTTAAAAACAACTGTATCAGACAATATAGCAGAAAGCAACAGCCCCGCTATTTTTTTGTCAATATTTATATTTTCTTTAAAGTACATTTGAGCAATTATTGTTGCAGTAGATCCAACTGGCATTGTAAGAAATTCTATTTGCTCCTGGTAAGAAAAATTAATTGGGTGATGGTCAAGGACGCGCACGATTTTTTCTGCTTTTTCAATATTATCAAGTGTTTGCATTTTATTATTATGATCTACAAGAATTACTTTTTTGTTTGTTGCATCTGTTAAAATTAGAGGGGTTTCAACGCCAAATTTGTTTAATGCACATTTTGTTTCTTCATTAATTTCTCCTTGAATAGCAGGCTCATATTTTTCATCAGAATTTGTTTTTGTAGAACACTTTGATAAATAATCAGACAATGCAATCGCTGAACAGACACTGTCAGTATCTGGATTTTTGTGGCCAACAACATAAAATATATCCATATTTTTTTTAACTTCTTTTATACAAAAAGTTATGGTTCTAAATAAAAAAAAACTAAACAAAGGCCAAGCAAAAAAATCACAACTTAATAAATCAGATTTGGTTACATCTTTTGAAAAGAACAAAGATATGTTTGAATTTGAAAACAAAGACAAGCAAGTATCCTTTGAAGCAAACAAAAACACTTTTGAAAACAAAGACATACAAATGGCGCGCACTAAACCCAACAACAATAGTTCTTTTGGTTTGCTATTTTTTGCCGCAGGAATTGGATTTACATTTGTCTTATTGTTGATTTTTTTCATTGCTTTGTTGTTGGCGGGGGGTTTATATAGTAATAGTGATGGAAACAGGGTTTTGGCTTTTTTTGGTCAGGAAATTAAAGAAAATTCATTTGTGGTAGTTCCAATTTCAGGAAAAATTGGTAATTGCGATGGGTGCGCAGATGCTCAAAAAATTTCAAAATCACTATTAGATTTAAAAGATAACAAAAAAGTAAAAGCCATAATTTTAGATATAAACTCGCCTGGTGGGGGTGTGGCTGAAACAGAAGAAATAATATATGCTGTAAAAGAAGTCAAGCAAAACAAATTAATAGTCAGCGTTATTTCACAAAAAGGAGCATCTGGTGCATATTTTATAGCGGGCGCAACTGACAAAATATTTGTGCATCCTCACGCAATTGTCGGGTCTCTCGGAGTAGTTATATCTTATAAATATTACCAAGAATTGTATGAAAAGATTGGCATTAATGTTTCAGTGTTTAAGTCAGGTGAAATGAAAGATATGGGTTCTAACTATAGGTCCCCAACTTCTGAAGAACAGAAACGTTTTCAAACAATTGTTGACAGTTTATATAATGACCTATTTAGTGAATTTACAGCAAATAGAAATATATCTTCTGAAAACTTAGAACTGATAAAAGCAGGAAGTATTTTTTTGGGAAATGAGGCGGTATCTTTTGGTTTGGCTGACAAAATCGGCGGACAAAAGCAAGCAGTTGATTATTTAAGCAAAATATTAAATATAACTAATCCCAACATTAAAGAATATAATATTGATAAAGCAAAAGATATTTTTAGCATAGATAATTTTGCGCGCGCAATAGGAGAAGGTATTGCAAACCAGATACTCACCAATCAAAAACAAATAAATATTAAATCATAATATGCTGAAAAATCTACACAAGCAAGGAAATAGTTTTTACACAAAAAGCTCAACACCCGAGAAAAATTTTTATAATGAAGATTTGCTTATTATAAACTCAAACACCTTTTTTTTATGGAATCCTCGCAGATCAAAAATAGCAGCAGCAATGGTAAAAGGGATTCAAAATTTAGGGTTTGAAGAATCATCAAAAATTTTATATCTTGGAGCAGCCCAAGGTCAAACAGTTTCGCATATTTCAGATATAGTACCTCAAGGTCAAATTTTTGCAGTTGAGATTTCTCCCATAGCAGCAAAACCTCTTTATTTTCTTGCAAAAGCAAGGCAAAACATAATTCCTATTATAGAAGACGCGCGCTTTCCTGAAAGATATTCTGACTTGCCAAAAATGGATTTTGTATTTGAAGATGTAGCTGATTCTCAGCAAATTGAAATCTTGATCAACAACTGCAATTTGTTTTTGAAGCAAAAGGGATTTGCAATGATCGCAGTAAAGGCGCGCTCAATTGATGTGAGCAAGCCACCATATGAAATATTTAAAATGTGCGAAAAAAAACTCGCGCAACATTTTGCGATTTTACAAAAGCTTGATTTGTACCCTTTTGAAAAAGACCACTATTTATATTTTCTGCAATTTAAATAATATATTTATTGTTTAATCTATTGTTTAACATTTGCATTTAAAAATTCTATGGGCCTGTAGCGCAATGGACAGCGCACTCGGCTTCGGACCGAGCGGTTGTGGGTTCGAGTCCCTCCAGGCTCATTAATATTCTTTTGTTTTATATAGTGTATTTAATATAAAATTTAATATAAAAAATAATAATTAGTCAAAATACAAAAAATTAATTCAAAAATTAATAAATTGCATAAATAAATTTAGCGTAAAATTCAAAAAAATTATATGTTAGTTTGATTTGTCTCTGACAAAAAAACCCGCAAAGCAAGGGTTCCCGAGTGGTCAAAGGGGACGGACTTAAGATCCGTTGGCATAAGTCTTCGCAGGTTCAAGTCCTGCCCCTTGCATTATTGAATACTGTTGCGTGTTTTCACAACTCGCGCCTGCTCTTTATATAAATATAATAATATTAACATAAATCTTCGCAG
>PFSX01000037.1 GCA_002789275.1 Candidatus Huberarchaeum crystalense
TTTATCTATCTTTTTAATAAAATATTTATAAGCTCTCAATTTATTTTATTTATCTTTTTAATATTTTATTTATCTGCAATATGTATGAAAAACTTATGGTTAAAGGCGTTATTTTTTTGTATAAACCTGTTGGCTTAACATCATCTCAAACACTCGAAAAAGTCAAACAAAAACTTGGAGTAAAAACAGGTGGATACCACGGTACGCTTGATGCAAATGTAGATGGTGTGTTAATAATTGCTGTTGGAAAAATAACCCCTGTTTTGCAATTCATAAGTAGGCAAGACAAGGAATATGTTGGCAAAATAAAATTCCACAAACAAGTTACAGAAGAGCAAATTAAAACAGGTTTTGAAAAGTTCACAGGAGAAATAGAGCAAATTCCGCCAGTTAAATCAGCAGTAAAAAGAGTGCTACGGAAGAGAAAAATATATTTTTTTGAATTTTTGGATTTTAAAAATAATGTCGCTGGTTTTCGAGTAAAATGCGAAGCAGGAACTTATATTCGAAAACTATGTTATGATGTTGGCGAATTTTTGGGTGTTGGCGCGCAAATGCTATCTCTTCAAAGAACAGCAAGCGGGGATGTAAAAATTGAAGATTGTGTAAAAATTGAAGATTTGCAAGAAAGCGATTTAAAGCCAAAAGAAGTTTTGCTAAAAAATTATAAAAAAGCAGTTGCGAAAAATGATAAAATTCAACAGATTGTGCAAGGAAAACAGATTTATGCTGACTTTTTTGATGAGTTTGACAAAACAATTAAAACAAACGAAACTTTTACAGTTTATGATAATAAAAATCAAGCAATAAGTATGATGGAAGCTCTGCAAGATTTTTCAAACTCTAATTCATTTGAAATTGTGGCTAAAATTATTAGGAATTTTACTAATTAAATTATAATGACTATATATATTACAACAAAATCTTTAAAAAACATATGATAAAAATAAAAAGCAATAATAGTGAGGTGATTAATAAAAAAACCAGAAAATTAAATGAAAATGTAAATAATAAAATCAAAAAAAAAACCAGAAAATTAAAATACAATCTTGAAACAAAATTTCAAAACAGTATTTTTAGAAAAAATAATAGTTATAATAATGTGAACAAAAACAACAAAAAAATCAAATTATATGGTTTAACTGATATAAATAAAAACCTTTATATTAAAATACAAGCAATTGTTTTTATTTTAATTATAGGTATCTTTGTTTGGTGTTTGTTAAATGAAGTTTCGAAGACAATCATAGTATTTATTAGTATTATAGCAATCTTGAAACTTGTTGAAACTTATTTTGCCTTAACAAAATGGTCCAAAAACAATTAAAATATGGCTTACAAATTAGAATTATACAAAATTATTGCTGAAATTAAAAAATCAAAAGCAAAAATTGTTCTTCTGCAATTTCCTGACGGCCTAAAAATGCAAGCAATAAACACAGTAAAAAAAATAGAAGCAAAAACAAATGCAACAATAATTATTTGGTATGGCAGTTGCTTTGGCGCGTGCGATGTTCCTGTTTTGCCGCAAAAAATTGAAGAACAAATTGATCTGTTTATTCAGTTTGGTCACAACAATAAAACTTTGAAAATGGGTCAACAAGGAGTAAAATGAATAGAATTTTTATTTCTGCAAAAAGCGACATCAAACTCCACAAACTGATCAGCGAATCAATAAAAAAAATAAAAAAATATAAAAAAGTGGGTCTAATAACAACAATTCAACATCTACATATATTGCCTAAACTTGAGAAACAATTAAGTGCGCGCAAATTCAAAGTTTTAATAGGCGGACAAGTACTAGGATGCAATATAAAAAATGCAAAAAAAATTGAGAAAAAGATTGATGCGTTTGTTTATTTTGGTTCAGGTATGTTTCATCCGCTTGCTGTTGCATATGCCACAAATAAACCTGTATTTGTGATTGATTATGTTCTTAATAATGTTGTGCAAATTTCAAAAGAAGAGCGCGACAAATATTTGCAAAAAAAAATTATTGGGCGCGAACTAGCCAAACAAGCAACAACATATGGAATACTTGTAAGCACAAAACCAGGCCAAGAAAATTTGAAAACCGCACTTCAAATTAAAAAAAAGTTAGAGCAAAAAGGAAAAGAAGCAATATTGTTTCTCGGAGATTCGATTTTTCCACAAGAAGAACCAAACTTTTTACAAATTGAGTGTTGGATAAATACTGCATGCCCGCGCATTATTGAAGATGCTTGGGAAAAAAATATTGTTAATATTGACGATTTTTGAAGATATAATTATAAAAAAGCTAAAATCTTAAAGAGATTAAAGAAAATAAATATATTTTTATAAATAATATATGATTTCAGAAGAGATTGTTAAAGAAATAGCATCTGCGAGCAAAAAGGAAGAAACTGAAATAATGGAATTAATTAGGCGAAAGCAGGCTTTTTTTGAAAATTTAATATCTGAAGAAGGCGCGGCTCAAATTGTTGCCGCTGATTTGGGTGTTAAACTTGAAAAAAAACCAATATCATTTAAGCCAATGAAAATAAGTGATATTATACAAAAAATGAGTAATGTGAACCTTGTTTGCAAAGTTGTGCGTATCTTTGAGCCAAGGCAATTTAAAACAGAAAAAGCAGAGGGTTTTGTTGGGGGTATAATTCTTGGAGATGAAACAGGTAGTATAAGGGTGGTTTTGTGGAACGAACAACTAACGCAAGTATTAGAGCAAATTAAAGAAGGTGATGTTTTGAGAATATCCAATGCATATGCGCGCGAAAATAACAGGAGCGACATTGAACTCCATTTTGGAACCACAACAAAAATCGAAATAGATGAAAACACTACAATCAACAACATAAAATCATTTTCAAGCACACCTATAATTCCAATACGAATAATTAAAGAAGGGTATGTGCGAATCAAGGCAACAGTAATCCAAAAATTTGATCCAACATACTATATTGCAGACCCAGAAACAGGCAAAAAAGTCGCTGAAGGCACTTTTAATGCAGTAAACAGGGCAATATTAAATTTAATTATAGATGATGGAACAGGCAGTGTTAGAATAACTCTCTTTGGAGAAAGGGCAGAAGAAATTTTGAAGCAAAAAGACTTACTTGGAAGGGAATTTTATTTTGAAGGAAAAGCAACATACAACGAGCAGTTTGATCGCGTAGATGTTGTGGTAAATAAATGGGAACCTGTATTTGCAGTTGCTAGTGAAAGTTATATATCACCAACTGAAATTGTTGAAGATGAGGATGTTAGCGCGCCCGAGAAAACTTTAACAACAAAAGATGATAAAACAGAAGAAAAAGTCTATGAGTAAGTTTTCACTAGAATATAAATATATAGAATCTCAGGAGTCAATGATTTCTCGCCAGCAATATTTATTTTCTGATTTAGCTCCAACAGGACCAAAACAAGAATTCTTATATAATTTAAGAGGCAAAGAATATCTCAAAGAGAGGTTTAGCTTATGGAAATAGAATTATCAAAAACAGATATCACTCCACCCTATAATTTCGATTTTGTATTAACCCACTATAATATTTATCCCTAGGTTTCCGAGGAAGGAAAACTTATTAGAGTATTACAATTACGAAACGGCAAAATATGTGTAGCAGAGATTAAATCAGTAGGCACTGTGAATAATCCGAAGCTCGTAATTAGAATTGAACCCTCAAGAAATCTGCAGACAGAAGAACTTGTGGAAGTAAAAGAGATTATATCTTGGTGTCTAGGATTAAAAGAAGATTATAGAGCATTCTATGAAATGTGCGAGAAAGATAGGATTCTTAAGGCGGCGATGGAATCTCAATATAGTTCGAAAGGTAAAAGTTATCCTACTGTTTTTGAAGCGATAATAGGTGTTATCTGTGCTCAGAATATTCAATTTAAACGACTGTATTCTATGATGTATAACTTATGTGCTAAACTTGGAGAAAGGGTCAAAATCGACGGGAAGGATTATTTTAGCTTTCCATCTCCACAAAATATTTCAAAAGTTCCTTTATCAACAATTAGAGAATGTAAAGTTGGTTATAGAGATAAATTCATAAAAAAGATTGCTGAGATTATTGTAAAAGATAATATTAACTTAGAAAAACTCAAAAAATTATCTACAGAAGAAGCACGCAAAGAATTATTAAAATTTCCTGGTATAGGTTCTTATACTGCAAATTTGGTGCTCTCGGTTGGTTTGCGAAGAAAAGATATATTACACTTAGATCGATTTGTGAGGGAAGCAATGTATACTTTCTACTTTGATGGAGAGAAATTACCAGATGAATTGTTAATTGAATATGCCAATAAACATTGATGCGGTTTTCAAAGTTTAGCTGTTGATGCTTTAACTACCAATACAGAAATATGGGCTAAGAAATTAGGCGTCGATTTTAAATTTAAAAGCAGGGCAAAAGGAGAATAACAGTCTTAATTATAGGAGTCAGTAGTTTCCTCGGAAGGAAAGTAAATAAATATTTAGTAGAAGAAGGAATCAACACTATTGAAGACAATGACACGAGATTGGTTTCACCATTTTTTGGAGGCGGTTCAAATGACCAAAATATTGTTTCATGAAGACGCTTATCTAAAAGAGCGTCAAACAAAAGTGACTAAGATAGAGGGGAATAGGGTTTTATTAGAAGAAACCATGTTTTTTCCTCAAACCTCAAATGAACCTGGAGATTTGGGCAAAATAAACGATTGTGAGGTTATAGGATTAAAGAAAGAAGGGGATGAGATTTGGCACATCCTAAACAAAGCACCACTATTTAAAAAAGGAGATACAGTTAACCTACAACTTGACTGGAACAAAAGATATAAAAAGATGAGATTGCATTCAGCTTTACATCTATAGGTAGGAGTTTTTGATTTGCAATTCAAAGAAAGAGCTGTGGCGGGAGTAATAAAATCTGATTCGGCTTATTTGGTTTTTAAACACGAATTAGCTGATGAGATAATTCAAAAAGCATTAGAGCAAGCAAATAAAGATATTCAAGAAGGGTTAGAAATCAAAACTTATGAGGATAAGAAAAGAAAAGGTTTTAGATGGTGTCAGATTGGAAGTTATATTCCAATTCCTTGTGGTGGTCTGCATGTAAAAAATACAAAAGAAATAGGAAGGCTAATTTTGAAAGAAAAAACAATTGAAACAGGAAAACAAAAACTTATAATAGAGGTAAGATAAATTGGCACATGTAAGAAAACAGCAAATTTGCTTCTTTTTGACGCCGTTAAAACCGACGCGCAAGAAAAAAAACAGCAAGACAACGCAGCTTATGGTGATATTTTTAAGTTTATATTTATTTTTTGACCAATTCTACTTGGTTTATAACAAGTTTTCCTGAATTTTTATTTAAAATTTTATCATAATCCAAAATTTTTATCTTTTTTTTAAACAGCAGACAATTAAGCACAAAGGTTTCGTATTCTCCCCCTTCACCAGCCAAATGAATTTTGTAGTGTTTGTTTAGTTTCTTCAAATCTTCAAGCGCATTTTTATCAAGTTTTCTTCTAAGCCAAGATTTATCAAAACCCTCAGCAGCGACCCCAGTAAAAATAATTTCAAAACTATTATCAAGCAAATAATTCATATATTTTTCAATATTCTTTTTCCAAAATGGTGCAAGAACAAATAAATCTAATTCTTTGCAGATTTTTTCAATTCTCTGCAATTGATACTGACTTTCAAGCGCGCCAACTCCAACAGCTTCAATGCTGTATTTGTCTTTTGCAAGTTTTATTGCTGCTTTTAAATCAGATAACTCTTTTTCTTTTTTTCCTTTTGTTGCGAATTTTATGAGCGGGATTTTCATTGCTTTTGCTTGCAATTCAGTTAAATTTATGTTTGGTGTGTGAAACATAAAAGAGTCAGGATTTTCTGACACAATCGTTATCAAGCAAGCTATTTTGTAATTTTTGCTCAATTCAAATACCGCTGCTGTGCTATCCTTACCTCCTGAAAAAAGAACACATATACTTGCGCGCAAATTGTTTGATTTATTTTTAATAATACCCATAAATTTTTTTGGAATAATTACTATAAATTTTTTTGAGTTTGTTTTATTTTCTTCACTGAAAAACAAGATTATTATATTTATTATTTTTTGTAAGGATTTAACTGCTTTATTTTTTTGTTTTTTGGTTAGGGTCTAACTGCTTTATTTTTTTGGTTTGTTCGTCATCTAACTTTATTTGTTCTAAACGCATTTTTAATTCCATAGCATCTTTAAAATTATCAAGCCTAACTAGTTTTTTATAAAGATATAACCTTTCCATAATAATTTTATCTAATTCTTGCTCTAACTTAGCTCTTTCTTCTTCATCCTGAGAATTCTTATATTTTATCATCTTATCAGCATATTGTTGTTCGAGTTGTAAAATTTGTTGATTTAATTGCATATTTTCATTGATGTTTGCTTCAATTTTAGTAGTAAGAGTTCTAATTTCATTTATGCCTTGGTGTAGCGCGCCTGTCCACAAATGGACTGATTCACCCTTGATAATTCTTAGAAATATTTGTTTATTTACAACAATCATCACAAATATAAACAAAAAAGAAAATATAATACTTATAAAAAGTCCTTCACCCCACAAGGCAGGATCAAAAATTGCTGCAGGTGTAGAAGGAAATAGAGAACCTGCACTTACTTGTGGATAACTCACTTGTGCAAAAGCCGCAGATATTTTAGTTGAATCAAGAAAGCCTGCTTGCGCAAAATAAGCTCGTAAGGATTCAGATCTCAAACTAATAACAGCAAGCACAAAAGGTATGATATTATTCATAATTAAAGAGGGAAAAGTGGGCAGAAAAAAACTACCATCTCCGCTTCTTAAAAATCGATAACTTATATAAAATATAATGCTTAGCAACAAAACACTCCAACTAGCAGTCGCGATGTTTTGAGTTATAGTTGTACCTAAAAATAATAATGTGATAATAGCAGCGAGAACAACAACTATAATCTCTATAGGTATAGAATAGGATTTGCCTGAAAAATCAGCAAAACGAGGTAAAGATATTTTTGCACCTTGTCCAAACTTTATATAGCAAATATAAATAAGAAACCACAATGTTTGAATAAATAGAATTGTAAATATAATATATAAACCTATAAAAAACATAGGTAAAAACATACCCAAACCTTCTATAAACTTATCAAAAACAAATGTTCCTGAGGCAGCAGAATAAGCAGCAGCAGAAGATAAATAAGAAAAAATTAAGCTAAAAACTGCAGGATACCACCGCATAAATACTGTTAAAAATACTGAAAGGAAAAAGAACAAAAAAGAAAGCACGGCTGCGACTATGTAAAGCCCAGATTCAAAAGAAGTTATGTTTTTATTTTTATCACAAGCAATACTATATAAATCTTCAAAGCTTTCTTTATATGTATCCCACATATTGTTTGTCAAGATACTATGTCCAAAAACAAATGAAAACGCTGATTCAGCTGAGTTTATAAATGTCTTGTTCGCCTCATCACAATTATTCAGCATATAGTTTTGAATTGACGCGCCCATCTGTACACTAGCAATCTTAAAACTCTCTATTGAGTCAGTTATTTCTTGCATAAAAAGATCTATTTTACAAGCACCAGGAGTTGTAAGGCAGGTTTGAAACATCTCTACCCCACCCCCTATTTTGCAAATCGGGCTAAAAAAAGGTGATTCACAAATCTTATCAAAAGACTCTACAGCCTTACTAATATCTCCTAAAAATGTATAAACCATTAAGCCAACAAATATAAAAAATACAAATAATAAGTAAATAGGGCTAATTTCTTTATTGTTTGATGAAGGTGACGGCATAAACTTTTGTATAACAAATGCCATAAAAATTTGATCAAAAACTTCTGCTTAACTTATTGCAAAGAGTAAATAATCAAATAAATAATGTAAAGAGTAAA
>PFSX01000018.1 GCA_002789275.1 Candidatus Huberarchaeum crystalense
TGGTATAATTGAAAGATACCAAACGAAATAGCACTCAATCCTGCGGTTTGTATTGAAGCAAACACAATAGGAGTTTTACGACTTTTATTTATCATATGTTGTTTTAACAACGAGTTTAAAAAGAAGATCTAAATTGTCTCGTCATCTGTTAGAATTACTTTATCTATCCATACGCTTTTTTGGTCATTACCCCCCCAACGATCATGATAACCTAACTGTAAACGAGGAGATTCTTCACCTTCCTCTACAGATGTTTGAGACGGATAATCAATATCATATACATTTTTGCCGTGATATAATCTAACATACCTATGATCTTTTGTGTTTATAATAGATTCTAACAATATTTCTGCATCTCCGTTATCATCTGTTCATATGTCTTCATACATCCATAAAACTCCCGATCCTTCAACGTGCGGTTTTTGTGGCTCCTTTACCGCTATTATCACTATGGCCATGATTTACCCTCCACAGGTTTTTCCTTTTAGATGTTCAACTAATTTCTTACCCTGCTTCTTACAATCTTCCAGCGTTTTAACATTTTTTTCTATATCACCCTCATTAATTGCATTAAAACCTAGAACCATTCCTATTACATCTATTCCAGCGTTGGAACAATAATTCTTTACACTGTCCACGGCTTTTTTGATAGATTGCTCTTCCTCGTCCTCTGGTGATTGTCCTACTGCTATTATACCAGCCTCTTTCCCTTTTAATCGTTCAGGAACAGCCAAAGGATTAGTCCTGTCTAAAAACACTTTTAAGTTACCAGAGAGCAATGACCACCTCGCAGGAGTGCCTATTATGAAACCGTCAACTCCAGCTAGCCTTTCATTTATTTCATTCATACCGTCATCAAAGTGACATTTACCCATCTCATCGCATTGGAGGCATCCATCACACATTTCCAGTTTGAGCTCTCTAATCAATATTATTTCTGTTTTAGCTCCTGCCTCTTTTGCACCCTCCAAAGCTGCACGCACCATAACCTCTGTGTTCCCTTTTCTCGGGCTACCCGCTATTCCTATTATTTTCATTTTTCTCATGGCTTCGCCTCCTTTTTTATCTCTTCCTTAAGCAAATTGTTTCTATTAATATGCATTTCGGAACATGAGAGGGAATAGGGACAAATTAATCTCATCCTGCATTTTGCACAGGATTTTTTTCTACTTACGGTGCCACTATAGAAGCCAATTAAAACAAGTAGAACGAGAACAGATAATTTAAGTAGCGAAAAACCCTTGAACATTGAGATTACCCAAAGAATGAGGGGAATCAAAGTGAGTGAGCCATAGACAAGTGGCGCAATCTTTATACCCGGACTTGTGCTGAATTTCTCAATATCTCCTTTCTTGAAAAATAAAGCAGATAGTTTTCCCCAACCCACACAGCACCATTTATCATAGTAATAACAATTTGTGCAAACTAACTTTCGCAGGACAACAAAGACCATTATCATCGCAAAAACAAGATAAATCCAAGCAAGTAATGGATATAAGAACCAACAGGCAACAGCTCCTAAAACAATCCAGAGAATCATCAAAGATTGCCTAAAATTATGCCTGTTTTAGGGTATTCCTCTAATCCCTGTTCATAGATTTTTGTTTCGTTTTTCATAGTGGCTTCTCCTTTCATAGATTATATTTTGCTTTATATTTTTATACAACTCCAAGCCGATTGCGTATAACGTTAGGGATATATGAAGTTTTTCTGGAA
>PFSX01000074.1:0-7628 GCA_002789275.1 Candidatus Huberarchaeum crystalense
GAATTTGATGAGGTTGCTATGATGTCTCCTGGTGAAGATTGTAGTATAACCCTAAAAAAAGATATTTCAAAGTTTTTTCCTAATTATTGGTATGTACACGATACTAATTTTGGTTCTAACTCTGGTTTTCATAAATCTGTTAGAATTCCTATGTATTATTTATATGGTGATTCACACATAGTACTACCTATAATTTCTGTTCAAACAATAGAACCTACTGATAATAGATGCGAGGATTCAAATTTCTTTTCTTCTGTAAAAATAAATATAACTAATAATAATACTCAAAATATAAGTGTACAAGTTTTATCTGCATCATATACTCATTATTATGCAGGAACACTTACAACCTCAGATACTTTTGGAATTGGAAGGTTACCTTATGATTTAAATAAAAAAATATTAAATATAACACCAGGCAGTTCAGTAATAGAATATGCTAATAAAACTACTGGCGGGAGCGAAGATAAAAGTAATATAGATACTCGCACTGTTTTTTGGATTGGTAGATATATACAAACTGGTCTTATAGATAATAATGGAGAAAAGATTTCTTCAATATTTCATAGAATACATCCAGTAGTGGCATATATTACAAAGCCTTTTGTATATATTCAAGGATGTTATTCTGAAATGTTTGCTTATTCAGACGGTACTCCTGGATATAGATTAAGTTGCACTCTTTCAAATCCAGATTTTTATTGGGGAATAGGAAACTCATATCGCTGTAAATCTTGCAGTAGTGTTTCTACTATAAATAACACAGCTAATAGTCAATGGCATGTTATAATAACAGGTAAAAATGTTGATGGAAGCACAAGCACTAGACTTGACAAAACAGAAGACATCGGGGTAAATATTCCTTGTGGTACTAAAATAACAAAAAAAATAGAAAAAGAAATACCTATTTCAGAATTAGCTACAGCAGAGGGGGTAGATACAGTAAATATTATTACTTTATCCGATGGAAAAAAAGATACTCAAACACAACAATTTTATAGTGTAAAGAACTTTCTTTTTCCAATCGGGGATAAATTTGAAATGTGTACTAGTATGAGTGAGGCATATATTAGATTTAGTGCTGCTAATATTGATTATAAATCGCAAAGCGCCACAATTGATTGTATGAGTGGAGCAAACTGCGCGCAAACCAATATTTTTGATATTCCTTTGTGGGGATCTCTTGTTGGAACTGTTCATGCAAAAGGGTTGACAGGAGGTACTAATGGTGCTACATACACACTACGTGTAAAGGGAGAAATTCCATTAGGCACTAGTAAGCGCACAGATAAAAAGGAAATAACTATTACAAAGAATGATTATGTGTGTGGTCAGAATATAATGGTAACTCGTTTTTGGCCTAATACTTCTTGCGAAGTAGGAAAACCAATTAAATTTACAGCTGAATTACGGTCAACTAGTAGCAATAAAATAAGCGAGAAGTTTTATAATCAATTTAAAATTGGAAGTCTATACAGTGAGCATTTATATTTAACAGAGAATCAATTTCAAAACTTAACAAACTACAACTTAACATATATTGATTATAATTGGATACCATCATCAGCAGGACCATATTCTGCTTGTATTATTGCAGATAGCAATAACAACATAATAAAAGAAACAGACGAATCTGATAATCGTGCGTGTTCTACTTTTTATTGCACTGGATTTTTAGGCTTTGTAGATAAATCAGTGGATAAGATAACAGCTGAACCGCACCAATTAATAAAATATACAATTCCTTATGGAAATATTAAGGGGGGGGTTAATTTAACAAACGTAAAAATTAGTGATACTTTGCCAGCAGGAACTACTTATGTTAATTCATCTCCAGAAGGCATAATGAGAAATAATGTTATTACATGGAATCTTGGAAATCTTGAGGCAGGAGATGGAGGTACACTTAGTTTAATACTAAATATATCAACTTGTTATACAAAAGGTACAATAATTCCAAATTCAGCTAAACTCACAGCAGGAGATAATATGGGAAATTCTTATTCTACAGATTCCCCTTCTGTTTCTACTAGAATTGTTTGTTCTAAAGACACTGATAATGATGGTCTTTGTGATGTATGTGATCTTGTTTTTTGTGGAAATGGTGGGTGTGATGCAGGCGAAACTTGTGCTACTTGTCCTTTTGATTGTGCTTGTGTTTCTCCAGATGTTTGTTGTGGATCTGGATCTAGTGCAAAATGTTTTACTCTTGCTTGTATTTCAAATTCAGATTGTAGATACCTCGATGCTGCGTGTAGAAAGTATAGTTGTGTGTTTGGAGGCACATGTAATGCAAAATGCAATATTTCCTCAGAAATAACACATTGTAATAATAGTACTAAAGATGGTTGTTGTCCTCCTGGTTGCACGACTGCAAATGATGCTGATTGCCTTGCTACTTGTGGAAATGGTATTTGTGATAAACTGAGTGAAAATTGTAATAATTGCCCTAGAGATTGTGGTTGTAATGCTACTTATGAATATTGTAGTAAAAAAGGTGTTTGTGAACCATTGTGTGGAGATGGTAGGTGTGATAGGGGTAGTGGTGAAAATGAAATTTCTTGTTGTATAGATTGCTCTTGTTCTGCAAACCTCTGTTTAGGATCAACATATATAACTCATAATTGCCCTTTTAAAAATGGTCTTGGTGGGTGTGCAACTAATCATGATGATTGTAGTGATTGCTCTTGTTCTTGTGGGGGATATAATCGCACAGAAAAACCGTCTGATGGTTCTTGCAATGATAAAAAAGATAATAATTGTGATGGAGAGTGTGATTATGATACATCTGGTGGATGTATAAAAGGAGATAAAGGATGTTCTATTGAAATAACTAACATAGCAGTATCTGCGTCAACTGTTTGCCCTGGTGAATATGTTTATGTTAACTGCACTTCTTCTGTTCCAAATGTAAATAGTGTTGAGGTATCTGTTGATGGAGATTCTACAAAGTGTAGTTGGACAGCATGGAATGGAAATAAAGCAAACTTTAGGTGTTATGTAAGCGAGACCACAAAAACACAAACAATAAACTGCGCAGTAAATACAAACAAGTCATATAAACAAGGATCAGATAAAAACCAAACAATTACAGTAGGAGGACAGGTGTGCTGTTCAGATTATAAAACAAGTGCTGTTTGTGGTAATGACAACAAATGTGAATGGTGTCATACATGTAAAGGAACAAAATATAGCGGGGGTGGTGATAGATGTATAAGTAAAGGTAATTGTATTTTTTCTTGCAACAAAAGAATGTGTAGTGCAACTTGTGATGCAGCACAAGGTGGTTGTGGTCAGGTTTATGACTATACTGTTTGGGATAGTTGTAAAAATAATACTGTAAAAGAAGGAACAAGATATTGTAATATTACAACTTGTGATAGTAATTCTTGCTCTTGCAAATATGACTCTGCTGGGGTGTGTGATGTTGCATCTGAAACTCTTTCTTGCGATTCTGATTCAGTATGTGTAGGAGGACAATGTAAAAAAGACACAGATAAAGATGGAGTTCCTGATGACTCTGATAATTGTATATATGTATCAAATCCAGATCAAAATGATTCTGATAATGATGGTGTTGGTAATGCATGTGATAATTGTAGATATGTCCTTAATTCAAACCAAAAAGACACAGATAATGATTGTTCTCGTCCACCATATGTATACTGTCCTTTGTGTGGAGATATGTGTGATTCAGAAAATATATGTTCTTGTTATACTTGTACAGAATGTACTAATATGCTTTGGAATGAAAGTTGTAAAATTGTTCTTTTAAAAGTAAATTTGCAACCCGCAGCTTCTTGTATTACAGGTCCAACAGGAATATACTCTGCAGATTTATCTTTGATTTTTGATTCAAAGAGATTTGACTGCCAAAACCACTCAATAATAGGTAGTGGAAAAGGAAATGGAATTGAATTAAAGGGTAATGAGGGTGTTGGTGGAAATAATTTAATTGAAAATTGCATAATTGAAAACTTTGAAAAAGGAATTAGTGTGACAAATTCAAACACCAATGTTTTTTATAATAATCAAATACAAAATAATAAGATAGTTGGAATTGAAATCGACACTTCTTCAAAAAACAACACCTTACATTATAATGTTATTTGCAATAATACGAGAGATATTTTAGATAGAGGTATTAATAATAAAGGATTAGAAAATTATTGTTCTGTTTTTGGTAATTGGAATGATGTTGGCGGAGCTTATAAATTAGGGTGCAGCCACAAATGTATTGAAAAGTATTGTGTAGATGCTGATAATGATGGATATTTTGCTGTTTCTTGTGGGGGAGATGACTGCGATGATAACAATTCATCAATTAATCCAAGAGTATCAGAAAAATGCAATACATCTATAGATGAGAATTGTAATGGTCTAATAGATGAAGAGGGTTGTATGAATATTTCTGATTGTATAGATGAAGACAGAGATGGATTTGTTAGTTGTACTTATTGTGCTAATTGTTCTACTTGTAATATGAGTAAATGCGATTGCAATGACAACAATCCACATATTAGCCCGAGTCAAAAAGAAATTTGTAATGATGGTATTGATAATAATTGTAATGGCCTTATTGATGAAAACACATTAGATAACCCCTGTGTCAATTCTCAAACTATTTGTATTGATTCAAGTGGTGATAGATATTATAGATATACAAAAGGAGATCCTTTGGTTTGTCAAGAAATGGGGGAGGATTGTGATGATACAAGGGCAGATATTGGTCCAAACCAGGGAGAAATTTGTGATGATGGTATTGATAATAATTGCGATACTTTGATTGATTTAGATGACCCAGAATGCCAGTGTAAAGATGAAGACAAAGACGGCTTTTTTGCATGTTCGCCCCTTTGCTTGCTTATAACAACAAAATGTGATTGCAATGATAAAAATGCTAATATTAATCCAAATGCAACTGAGATCTGCAATGGAATTGATGATAATTGTGATGGCTCTATTGATACTGGTTGTCCTTGTTCGCCTGTAGGTATTACTCAAATATGTAGTAAAAATGTTGGTATTTGTAAAGAAGGAAATCAAATATGCCAGAGCGATTATACGTGGGGTGAGTGTGATGGTGTGTTGCCTATGGAAGAAATTCCTGATAATGGTATTGATGAAGATTGTGATGGACAAGATTTAATAACTAAAAAAGAAAAGAGCGAGGGTGGGGGTTTAAGCAGACCAGTATCTTTTCATAAGATAGGCAAAATTCAATATATATTTACTCCTGTTGATATATCTAAAATTTGCTTAAGAGAAACAATATGTATTACTTTTATTGATGTAGATGAAGTTTCTGTTTCAGATAATGTTAGATTGTTAGGTGTTAGTTCAAACAACAAATTTTGTTTTAAAGTTGAAAATATAGGGGTTCAATCTATTCAAATGAAAAAGCTCGGTTATATGCCTGTCTATGAATCATTAAGTGTCATAGATTGTAAAAAGTGTGGAGATGGTGTTTGCTCTTCAGAAACAGGAGAAAACTCAATAACATGTTGTGAAGATTGTGGTTCAAAATGCGGAGACGAAGTTTGTAATTGTAATGAAAACAATCAGACTTGTGTAAAAGATTGTAATCCTTGCTCAGAATATGGGTGTGGAGATGGTGTTTGCGGGGCAGAGTGTGGAGAAACATCTGAAACTTGTATAGAAGATTGCGGAAAACCCGTCCTTCTTGTTAAAGATTGCACTTGTGACTTTACATCTCCAAATTGGCACACACCCATTTTAGCAATATTATCATTAATTTTAATATTTTTAACTTACTCTTTTACAGCACTTAAAAACCGTTGCCCTTTATCTGAGAAATCTGACGAAAATACATTAAAAAATTATCTTTCTAAAGCCCTTATAGAACAAGGAACAGAATACAAATTGCCCCAAAACATCTTATCAACAAAATATTCACTAACTTCTTTACTTCCAGTACTGCTTTTAAAAGGTTGGACAAATAATCAAATCACTAATGCTATTAAAAGTATAGAGCAATATAAAAATGACTATATTCAACTGATTGCTGGCATTATTGTTTTTGCAATTTCGGTTGGTTTAACTTATCTTGCATACAATGGAAAATTAGTTATTTACCCATTCACAATGCTTTGCGATGCTTGTTTGCTTTTTTACCTTGTTCCATCACTTTTGTCAATTGTTTTGGTTTATTTGGCTTCAAACCAAATTTATCGCATTCCAAATAAAAACAATTCAGAACAAGATGTTTTAAGCAATTATTTAGCAAAAGCACTAAAATCCCAAGAACAAGACACACTCAGTTCTACATATTCAAATAAAGAATTATTGTCAAAAATAAAAACCATGCAGTTTGACAAACAGTTATTAAGCGACATATTTTCAAGAATTAAAAATATGTTTTCTCATATTTTGAGCGTGTTAAAAAATACAGCTTTTCCCCGATTTTCAGAAGAACAACTGCTTCCACTTGCTATATATAAAGGATGGACAAAAGCAGAATTTAATAAGGCAAAACTATCGGTTATTAAGCCACAATATGATTTTATACAACTAATCATAACAATAATTACAGCAATGGTTTTAGTATGTGTTTTAATTTTTATAGGTTGTTGTAAATCTCTTGTTTTGCCGTGGATGATTGTTTTGCTGTCTGGCGCGCATATTTTCTACAAGATTTTACAAAACAAAAAACTTGAAGAAATGCCAATTAGCAGTGATTTGCAAGTTAATGTTTCTAAAATTTTAGAAATTTCTGTGAAGATATTAGAGAGCAAACAAATATTTGTTCAACAAAAAGAGTTATTACCAGAAAAAATTGAATATCAGGGACAACAATTTTGGAGAGTTCTGACAAAAGATAAAAACCACGAAGTCATACTTGATTTAAAAGGAAAAGTGTTGAGAGTTATTTAATTGTTATGTTGTCACAATAAAAATAATTTTCAAATCAAGCATACTTTAAAATCTCTGAACAATAACAGAATGATTTTTAAATTTATTGAAAAATATGAGAGCAAAGTGATTTCAAACCTTGTCTGAAATACACAAACAATATTGAGCGCAACTTATTTCAAAATTTATTAAATATTAAAAATATGTAGGATTTTCAAACAAGGCGAGATAATAAGATTTACCCGCGATTTTCAAAACATAAAATTTTGAAAATACATCTACAAACAGAACGCAAAAGCAAAAAATAATTTGTTTGTTTTTTAGGCAGATGAATAGGTATATTAAAATATTTTTTAATGGTCTCTTAGAACATCTTTGACTTTCTAGGATTATTATACAAAACAATATGGCCAACAAATCAACCAAACTCTTGTTTTTTGTATGTGTACTTATAACCCTTTTTTTGTTTTCTTGGACTGCGAATGCATTCCTTATTATCCAACCCTGTTATATTGGAGATGAAGCAGGATGTACTTGTGAATGTGACTCTTGTGAAGATTGCACAAATGCATTAAATTCTACTTCTTGTAAGAACATTAAATTACAAAAAAATATAAGCATCTCATCAGAAACCTGCATTAATAATCCTGAAAATTTCAATAACAAAACATTTGATTGTCAAGGACATACAATTGAAGGAAATGGTTCTGGATCTGATTATGGAATTTATTTAAATGGAAAATCAGGAAATATGA
>PFSX01000074.1:7641-8005 GCA_002789275.1 Candidatus Huberarchaeum crystalense
TGTGTGGTTACTCATTTCACCTATGGAATATATTTAGATAATACATCTTTTTGCAATTTGACAAACAATAAAATAATAAAAAATATATTTAAAGGAATTGCAGTGAATTCTTCAAATAATATTATAATTAAAAATAATGAATTTTATGAGAATATGTTGGTTCTTGTTTATTCAAACTATACTACAATTCAAGATAATTTATTTAATAAGGGGGAGATTATACTAAGTGTTTCTGGTCACAATACTATCAAAAGCAACACAGTTGTGTATTCTAAATGGGGTGTTGCTGTTTTAGGGTCAGATCAAAAATATAGGAAAGAATATAATCAGTCACATATCATTTCAGACAACAATAATACAATTG
>PFSX01000074.1:8072-11103 GCA_002789275.1 Candidatus Huberarchaeum crystalense
ATTGGTGTTTTTCCTGTAACTCAAGGGGAATGGAAAACTGTCATGGGAACAAATCCCAGTTATTTAATTGGTGATAATTTACCTGTCGAAAGTGTTTCTTGGAACGATTGTCAAAACTTTATCTCAAAACTTAATATTATTGAAGGTAAAAAGATATATCGCTTACCAACTGAAGCTGAATGGGAATATGCATGTCGGGCGGGTTCTCAATCTAAATACTTTTTTGGCGATGATGAATCTTTACTGCATGAATTTGCATGGTTTGATGAAAATTCGGATGATAAAACACACTCTGTAGGGGAAAAGAAACCAAACAAATGGGGCCTATATGATATGCATGGGAACGTATGGGAATGGTGCCAAAATGGTTATAAAAAAAGTTATCGTGATAATGAATCATATTTAGAGCCTATAGATTCCTTTAGAGTGTTTAGAGAGGGATCTTTTTATGACCCTTATATCCGTTGTTTGTCATCTAATAGGTATGGCTTTCAACCAGATTATTTTCATGCTTCTATAGGATTCCGAATTTTAATGAGTAAAGATGACACATATTTATATACAGATTCAATAACCCTTAACAAAGGTAATAAAAATTTACAAAGGAGGGATTAGTATGTCGAAAGTGTTGAAACCAAAAAAGTTGGATATCGGATATACAATCGGTATAGTTGCTCCATCGCAACCAGTGCTAGATAAGGAAGGCTTGAAAAGAGGGATCACCATTTTAAAGAAATGGGGCTTTAAAATAAAAGAAGGTAAAACCCTTCGTATGGAAAAATGGTGGATGGCGGGAACCCCTCAAGACCAAGCAAAAGAAATTAATAACATGTATTCTGACGACCATGTTAAAGCTATTATTGCACAAGCAGGTGGGGCATCTGCTATTAAAGTGCTCCCGTTCTTGGATTATGATATTATTAAGAGAAATCCCAAACCATTTATTGGTATGAGCGATAATAATGCATATCATTTAGCAATGTTTTCAAAAGTTAAACTAGCCGGCGCTTTCATTTAGAAGATGTAGCTTTAGGTTTAGGGTCCGACGAGTTGTCTGAAGAAGACAAAATGCAGCAGGAGAATTATTTTAAAAAGGCACTTATGTCTTCCAAACCTATTGGAGAACTGAAAGCAATTACTGAGTGGGAATGTTGGCGACAAGGAAAAGCAGAAGGAAAGTTGATTGGTGGTAATTTAAATGTATTATGTTTGCTTATGGGAACACCATACTTCCCTAACTTAAGTGAATTTAATGGAGCAATTTTGTTTTGGGAAGATATATGTAAAGAATTACATGTGATAGACCAAATGCTTTATAAATTGCGTTTGGCCGGAGTATTTGACCGAATCTCGGGTATGCTGATTGGGGTACCAACGGAATTTGAAGAGAAAGAATATGCTGAGCTGGCACCGTGTTTTAAAGACTTGGTTTTAGCATCCGTTGAAAAATACGATTTTCCGATAATATCGAATATGGACTTTGGGCATTCTACACTCAATATGCCTCTTATAATTGGTCTCAATGCAAAAATGGACGCTGATAATACGACCCTCTACATAACAGAATCAGCTTGTATTGATTAACGCATGGGCAGGCATTAAAATGGGAGCTAAGATTTCTAGGGAAGAGGATCGGAGGGTGTTGATAATTGGTGCGTCAGGTTTTCTCGGTAGTAAATTGTTTTCAGCGTTATCAGTCGAGAGTGATGTAATTGGGACTTTTTTTTCACGACCTGCCCTAGGTCTTGTTTATTTAAACATTCAAGACAAAAAACAAGTGTCAAAGTTGATAAATAAGTACAACCCCCACGTCATAATCGCATGCGGGGGGATGACGCGGCCAGACGAATGTGAGAAAAATCAGAAACGAGCTTACGATGTTAATGTGAAGGGAATGAATAACCTTGTAGAATGTAGTAAAGGTAAGATAATATACATCTCTACAGATTACGTATTTAGTGGCGAAAAAGGACCTTATTGTGAACACGATGATCCGCACCCAATCAATTACTATGGTTGGACAAAATACGAAGCTGAAAAAATTGTGTTGAAAACCGACGATAATAATCTTGTCTTAAGGGTCTCAGGACTATATGGTTATAATGAAAGAAATAACGAGTTTATAGAAACGCTCATTGCAAAGCCTGTGATTTATAAAGCTGATAATTGTTACTCTTCTAATCTTTTTATAGACGATGTAGTAAATTGTATTAATTCCTTTTGGAATAAAAGTGTGCGCCCATTATTTGTATAATCAATCTGTTTTTCGCAAATAAAATAGCTTATTATAGGCGCTCGGTTGATTTATCTATCTAACTGCTTAGGTAAAGCTCAATTAACCAAATATTTATCAGTAAAATAGCTGACATCTGTTGTTGAATAGACTCCGCCATAATAGTCTTACAAATTTCTTAACAAAACACCCATTCAAAACCCTTAATAACAAACACATAATCTTAGATTATACAAATGTGTTGCTCAATGTCACAAATAAACACTCTTATAAAAAAAATGTGATTATGTCAACACATTTTGCAATGCTAACTATTTTCAACAAATCACAAAAATTTTATGTTCAGTAATATTATATATTATTTTAAAATAATGGAGTAAAAAACAATAAATATAATATGAGTAGTAAACTGAAAAAAAAAAAATAAACATAAATATATTATGAATGATTCCCCTATAAAAAAACTCCTGCCTGTATTTGTTATTGTATTTATTTTATTTGCTATTTTTACATTTTTTAACTTGCAAACACATTTGACTGGTTTTTTTGTTGTAACAGAAAACGAAAGTAATGATAGTGATGCTACTGCTACTTATGATTATTTTTGCGACAATGACAGTGATGAGTTTGTTAGTTCTGCTATTTCTGGCTCTTGTAATGATTCAGGATGCGTTCCGCTAAATTGCCAAACAACAAAAGGGGATGATTGCAATGATAACAATGCATCAATTAATCCAAACGCAACAGAAATCTGCAATGGAGTAGATGACAACTGCAATGGTGAAATTGACGAAGGAG
>PFSX01000031.1 GCA_002789275.1 Candidatus Huberarchaeum crystalense
AAATACAACTCAACTCAATGGTATTTTCAAAGCAATATAACAAACCTTTCACAAGGAAATTATACTTATTATGGCTGGGCAAATGATAGTGCTGGGAATTCAAACTACACTTATGATACAACAGAGCCAGACATTGGAGAATATAATTCAACTTCGCCGCGGGTTTATAGCTATGGGGGATGCTGTGATTTTTCTGTCAAAATTGAGCCTAGTTCGATGTGTGGATATTTATCAAGAACCCAAAATTATATATTAACAGTCTCTAATAATATGGCTGACAACACATCATTTAATATTTCGGTTTTGGATGCAGGCAGTGGAGAAAATAGTGGGGGGTTTAATTCTTTGTGGGCAAGTTATGCAAGCCAAATTTTTGTCGCAGGTGGGGGGGGCTCAAACTCAACGCAAATAAGCATAACACCAGACAGGGCAGGGGTCTTTAGATTCAAAGTTAACCTGACGCAAAACAATTCAGCTGATTGTTGGCGGGCTGACTATGGACACATAAAAATTTGCTCTCCTTTTGCTAAAGCGAGCAAAAATATCAGCAAATACAATGAGACATGTCAAAATGTTGTTTTGACCTCATCTGGGTTTTGTCAGGGTAACCAGACACTGAACAAAATAATGGCAGATGTTACAGGAGCAGGAAACGCAACAATCAACCTCGGTTCCCAGGCAGACCTAAATTCCACAATAATCAAAAACAATCAATCTCAACTTGTGAATCCAATACAAATAAGCGGAACAAACATTACATTTGGCGTGAATTCAAGTGTTAGCAGCCAGTATTTCATTTATTTTGCGAATAACACACAGATGAACCAAACCAGAACACATTATTTTGGTTTAGTTAGTGGTTCAAATCCTGGGTTAATAGCTTCGAGTGTGCTTGAAAATCCGTGCAAGTTAGCGTTTTACACTTATGCGTTTGAACCAAATTACTGTAATATTCAATTAATTTCAAGCACAGGAAGTAAATCAGTTGACGGTCAATTCACAGGAACAATTTATTGGTGGCTGAGGAATGATAGTTTGAGCACAGATTATTTACAGTGTAATTGTAATTATTCTGAACTTTGGGTGGTTGGTGTTGATCCGTTTTGAAGATATTAAATGAAAAATAAAAAGTAAGATGTAAGTGGTTGGTGTTGGTCCTTTTATAGAAAAAAGTGCAGCCAAAAAAAATAAACCAAGTAAGTAGAAAGAGAAAGCAAAGCAAAAAAAGAGAAAATAAAGCGAAAGTCAAAAATAAAAAAACAATAAATTAAATAGGCAAATTTCTTTATTTTTTTTAGTAAATGTGTAGGCGCGCGCCAACTTTGAAACCCAACCCAACAAAATGTTAATCTCTTCTAAAAACTCCTTTCAATGACAAACAGACAACACCACGCAAATATAAGGCTGCTTCATTCCTGACCTGGCCTGGTTAATTGTGTAATGCTCCTGCTTGGTTGAAGATCTTTGCTCATAGAAAAGCACTTTGCTAAGCGCGCCCCTTGGTTAGCTTTCGCTCCTTAACGACCACTTAGGTAACAAGCGAGGCCGAACCGCCCAGCATAGCACCCACACAATTTTTTTAGTAAAGTTTATTGTGAAGCAAATTTAAAGAATTTATGGACTTGTAGCTCAATTGGCAGAGCGTTACCTTGACGTGGTAAAGGTTCTCAGTTCGATTCTGAGCAGGTCCACCATAACGAATTTGAGGAATGTTCCGCCTCGCCCTCGCCTGCGGCTCGGGCTTCGGCGGGCAGTTTTGCAAGTAAATCAAAGGGCTTTTTGA
>PFSX01000028.1:0-23653 GCA_002789275.1 Candidatus Huberarchaeum crystalense
TCATATCTGATTTCTTCATTATTAAATCTAAAGGGCTTTTTATCTTACCCAAATCCCTAGCACTTACATGTGTGTATATTTCCGTATTCTTTGAAATTGTGTGTTCAAGTAGATCTTTATTAATGATTTTTATTAGTTTCGTGCCTACAAACCTTAAGAAGTTTTTATTATAATACATATTTTATTTTATTATATTTGCTGTATTTTTTGAATATTATTTCTTTTAGTAAAGATACTTAAAATCTCCTTGTTTTTTGCAGTTTTTCAGAATTAGTAAGCCACTTTTATTTTCAAAAAAAGTGCTAAAATCCCACAATCTACAAATAATTATTGCTGTTGCAAAATCATTAAATTTATAGTTCATTTGCCAACCATCCTTAGCTTTTTATTAATAAATATCTGGTTAATTGGGCTTTGTTCAGCCAGTTAAAAAATAAATTATAAGCATTCATATATCTAATTTGTTTGTGAAAACAAGTAATTACACACAAAACTAGGCGCGCGCTTTATTAAATTTATTGAAAAAATAAGTGTTAAAGTTAGTTAATAAAATATATCTAAAATAAATCATAGATAAAATTAAAATAGCCTGAATTTAGATTTGCTTTGAATTAAAATATCTTTTCTTTAAGCTTTTGCTCATCAACTATAATATAATCGCCAACATTAATTATAGTATTATATGGGATTACACTTTTTCCATTTTCTTTTTCCAAGTCTAAATTTATAGCATATGCGCTTTGGTTTGTTAATACTAATTTGATAAGTTCGCCTGTTTGCACAACAAAAATAATATTATCAACATCACCTAATCTATATCCTTTGTTTGTGATAACTACTTTGTTAAATAGAGCCTTAGATTTTATTGGTTCATCTTTTGCCATAATGTATTTAGTAAGATATTTAAAAGAGGTTTAAAAAGAGCAATCTACAATAAAATATATCAATAATTGTATTTAACAAAACCAATACAAATTTCCTTTTAAACAAAATCTCTAAAATAAAGTACTACACTAAATATATCTTGGTGGTAGGAGATTAAAACAATGAAAATCGAACAAGCAATTGCGGAAATGAAAAAGAACGTAGGTAAGCGAAATTTTGTCCAAAGTTATGATGTTGTTTTTCTTTTGCAGAATATTGATGTTAAAAAGCCAGATCAACGTATAAAACTTGAAGTCATACTTCCTCATTCACCTTTTAAAAAACCGCACTCACTCGCAGTAATCGCAAAAACAACAACAAATCTAGGAAAAATATCTTATCAGCAGGGCTTAGATGTTATTGAGCCAATATATTTAGAAAGCATTGCACAAGACAAAAAAAAAATAAAGCACTTGGCTAATAAGTTTGATGCGTTTTTGTGCGATGTTGTAGAAGTAAGAACAATGGCGCGCATACTTGGTGCATTTTTAGGCCCTAAAAATAAAATGCCATTAATGGTTTCAGGAGCAGAAGCAAATCTTGCACAACATATTAAAAAAATAAGCAGAATCGTGCGACTTTCAACAGGAATGCAAATGCAACTGCAAACTCTTTTTGGCTATGAAAAAATGGATGATTCACAGCTTATTGAAAATTTTAATGCAGTTGTAGCAGCTGTTCTCGCAAAACTACCAAAAGGCCGCACACAACTCAAAAAAGTGTTTATTAAACAAACAATGGCTGCGCCAGTAGCAGTGGAGATATAAAATGATATTAAAATATCTATATTTTAATACTTTTTTTTTAGGAGGAAAAAATGCCTAAAAAAATTGCTCTTAAAAAAATAAACAAGGAAGCAAAATCAAAACAACTTGAAACACTGGAAAAAGAAATATTGCAATACTCAACAATTGCCATTATTGATATTGAAAATCTAATATCTGAGCAAATTATGAATCTTAGAAAAGCAATTAAAGGCAAAGAAATCTTGATTTTTGGAGGAAGAAAAAATCTGTTAATAAATGTCTTGAACAAAGCAGGCAACAAAACAGCAGTGCAAATGCTTAAGCAAAATAAAACAAAATCACTTTTTGCGTTTTCAAATAAAAACCCATTTGCTCTTACTTTATTATTAGATAAAGAAATGCAACCAGCACCTGCAAAAGAAGGTGCAAAGGCATTAGATGATGTTGTTATACTAAAAGGAAAGACCAACCAAAAACCAGGCCCTGCAATCTCTTCTTTCACGCAAGCAGGTGTAAAAACACGAATAGAACAAGGATTTATTGCTGTAAAAGATGAAACAACTGTGACAAAAAAAGGAGATGTTGTGTCAGCAGCTGTTATAAAACTCCTAACAATGCTTGGTATTAAACCATTTAAACAAGGATTTTACATAAAACAAGCAGTAACCAACAACCAACTCTTTGATGGTGAGGTTTTACATATTGATATTATTGGTTTTGCGAACAATATATTATTTGCTGTTAAAAGGGCGAACAGTTTGTGTGTTAGTGCTGGAATTCCAACACCCTACTCTGTAAAAATACATATGCAAAAAGCAGCAAGAAACGCAAAAGCATTGGCATTAGGTATTGAACTTGTGACTCCTGATACACTTCCTATTTTATTGGCAAAGGCAAACTCTTCGGCAAAATCAATTCAAACAAAAATAGAGAATGTTTCTTAAAAATAATATGCATATTAAAATGAAAGATTTGAAAATGCTTGACAAAATAGAGTTGGCGAAAAAGCAAAAAAACCTTAGTGATGAGATTTTAAAATTAAGAACTCAAGCAGCAGCAGGAGCTAAACTTGAAAAACCAAAAAAAATTCGTGAAATAAAAAAAGATATTGCGAGGATTTTAACTTTTCAAAATCAAGTAAAGAAAATAAAAGAAAAAGAAACAAAGAAAAATGAGTAAAATTTGCTCTATTTGTGGTTTGCCTGAAGAGTTGTGTGTTTGCAAAAAACCATCAACTAATGTGCAACATATTATAGCTAGAACTGAAATAAGGCAATATGGCAAGGTTATAACAATTATTGATGGATTTGACAAAACATTGGATTTAAAAGGCCTTGTTAGACAATTAAAAACAAAATTCGCATGCGGCGGAAGTTTTGACAAAGAAAAGAGAGCAATTGAACTTCAAGGCAACCACACAGCGAAGATAAAACAAGAGCTGATTCGCATGGGTTTTTCTGAACAAAACATACAACTTATATAATTTTAATTAATATCTCAACAACAAATTTGCGCGCATTTAACTTATCAAACCCAAAACTTTAATATATATATTATGGAAAAAGAAATTGTTCTTAAACAATTCAACGGGCTGTTACACATTCCACCTATTACTGTGTGGAAAGGTATTGTAACAATTACAAATAAAAGGATCTTGTTTCGCGCCTCATTATCAGAAGAAGTATTGGCAAGAGCACCATTGCATGATTATATGCTATGGCATATGAAAGTTCATCCAACAATTGAAGGAAAAAATAAGCGAAGAGTGGCTTTTGATTATAATTATATTCTTGAAAACAAAACAAAAACAGTATATCTTGGAGTTAATAAGCCACAAGATTCTCAGGAAATTTTAGATCTGTTGCTAAAACTAACTGCTGAAAATAGGATAGAAAAGCAGATTAGTGAAAAAGGGGCGAAAATATGCTAAAAGGAGTTATGAAAAAAGATGGTTCTGGAAAGGGGCGCGGACAATCTGGAAAAGGTTGTGATGAGAGACCACGAATGAGAAAAGGAGCAAATAGACCTGCTCTCTGTTCCACAAAATAATTGGCAATAAAATTACTTAAAAATATATTTTAACCACAAGAAGGCAAAGATTATTTTAAAGGAAATTTGATCATCTTAAAAAAGTGCGTTAGTTAGACAAACCGCTATTCTGTTGCATTCCTTAGCATTATCTCAAATCTTAAAATTTATCAAAACTACAATATTATTATCTCAAATCTTAAAATTTATCAAAACTACAATATTATTATCTCAAATCTTAAAATTTATCAAAACTACAATATTATTTTTTTAGTATAATTTTTATTTAAATACATTATGAATACTCAACAAAAGTTTGATTTAATTGTGCGCAACACAGAAGAGATTATAACCAAAGAAGACCTAAAAAATCTACTAAAAAACAACGAGAAACTAAATCACTATATTGGATTTGAAATTTCAGGAAAAATTCATATAGGAACTGGTTTAATGTGCATGTCAAAAGTCAAGGATTTTATGGATGCAGGAGTTGATTGCGCGATTTTTTTGGCTGATTGGCATAGTTGGATAAATGACAAACTCGGTGGTGATATGGCAAAAATACAAAGTGTGGCTGTTGGATATTTTAAAGAAGGAATAAAAGCAAGTTTCAAATGTGTTGGCGGCGATCCAACTAAATTAAAATTTATTTTGGGTTCTGAACTTTACTACAATAATAATAAATATTGGGCAACAATGGTCGAAGTTAGCAAAAACACCACATTGTCAAGAATTAATAGAAGCATAAGTATTTTGGGGCGAAAAGAAGGAGACGCAGTTGATTTTGCTAAACTATTATATCCACCAATGCAAGTAGCAGACATTTTTAGTTTGGGTGTTAATTTACCTCACGCAGGACTTGATCAACGAAAAGCGCAAGTTATTGGTCGTGATGTTGCACTAAAATTAAAAATAAATCCTTTGCTTAATAAAAACAGAAACAAAATAAAGCCAGTTGCTGTTCACCATCACTTAATTTTAGGTCTTGGAAAGCCGCCTGTTTGGCCTGTGCCAAAAGACCGGTTACAAGAATTATGGTCATTATTGAAAATGAGCAAATCAAAGCCCAAAACATGTATATTTATTCACGATTCGCCAGAAGATATTAGAATAAAAATAAAAGAGGCGTTTTGTCCTGAAGGTGAAACAGAGTTTAACCCTCTTTTAGATTGGGTAAAATATTTGATTTTTAAAGATAAAGATTCAAAACTCCAAATAAAGAGGCCAGAAAAGTTTGGCGGAAACAAAATATACACTTCCTACAGCGATTTAGAAACAGATTTTGCGCAAAAAAATCTTCATCCTTTGGATTTAAAATTAGCTGTTGCTGAAAAAATAATTGAAATTTTGGAGCCAGCAAGAGAACATTTTAAAAAGCCAAAAGTTAAAGCAATGCTTGATGAGTTAGAAAAGATGATGATAACGCGATAAGTTGTTGGATTAGAAAATACTAACATTGATGTTATAGTGTGTAAAGCGCTCTTAAATATTTAAAAATCTTATGGGCTTTTATCTTGATAAATCATTTTCAATTGATTTTGGTACAAAACTCGAAAGTGCGCGCAGCTTAATTCTTGGTGTTCCTTTTGATTCAACCACAACCGCAATTCCTGGTTCTCGACAAGCGCCTTTGCGAGTGCGAGAGGCATTTTTCCAAAAAGAAACTGCAAATTTAAATTTATATGATTTAGGAAATCTTGTTTGCGTGCCTGCAAATATCACAGAAACAGGAAAACGAGTTGAATATACTCTGCGCGAAATTAGAAAAAAATCCTCTTCGCCGATTTTTACTCTTGGTGGCGAGCATCTAATTACATATTGGACTACTAAAATTTTAGAGCCAGATATTTTGTTTGTTTTTGACGCGCACTTTGATCTGAAAGACCAAGTCAATGGTGAAAAATATACACACTGCACTTTTTTGCGTCGAATTATAGAAGAAACAAACATCAGAATTATTGTGGTTGGGGGCCGCGCATTTGATGATGACGAAAAATTGTTTGTTGAAAAACACAAAGAACAATTAATTTTTACAAGTTCTTTTGAAAAAATTAATGAAATTTGCAAAGATAAAAAAACATATATCTCTGTTGATGTTGATGTTTTTGATCCTGTATTTGCACCAGGAACAGGAACTCCTGAAAGCAATGGTTTGGACACTCGTCAATTTTTTAATATTTTTGAAAATCTAAACATTGATTTGCTCGGCGGCGATGTGGTTGAGATAAATCCTTTACTTGATGACAAAGCAAACAGGACATCTGTTTTGGCTGCTGATGTTTTGTTTGAGTTGATTAAAAAGAGCCAAAAATAATATGGTGCGCAAATTTTTCTGTTTTTTGCTTTTAATTCTTACTTTTAGCAATATTTGTTATGCTGGTGTTTCTATTGATATTATTTCAGCACCTTTAAGTGCATCTGCTGGCGAAAATCTTCAAATTACAATTAATATTTACAGCGATGTTTATGCTGAGGGACATCTATATTCTTATATCTATAAATATGATAAAACTAAAAATAAAACAATTTATGCTAACGAAAAAGGGTGGCAGGAAAACAGATGTGGGTTTAGTATTAATGGAAGTGAGAAAAAAGTTTTAAAAAACAATATTATAGAAAATGTTGAACCAGGAGAATATATTTATCGAGTTAGGTTTAAAGAAAAAGTAGAAGATAAAACTAAAAACCACGATGCTGATATAAAGATAAATGTTGGTAATTATCCAGCACCAAAATCAACTTGTGAAGCAAAATTCATTGGCGAAAAATACTGTAAATTGGACAATGTTTATCAAAAATACGAACAAAGCAATTGCAGTCAAATTGAAAAGAAAATTGAGACCTGTAACTTTGGCTGTAAAAATGGGGTTTGTAAGAGCAATACTTCAACATCTTTGGACGCAGATTTGAACAACACAACAAAAAGTGCGCGCAACTCAACCACAAACACAACAACTTCGGCGAACAATACAGATTTAAATAAGAATAACAACACAACAAATAATAATGTAAGTAAGGGTGATGGTGTGAATAAAGACAATACAAGTAAGGGTGATGGTGTGAATAAAGACAATATCTTAGAGCAGCAAAATATAGAACAAGATGACGCTCCTTATGAAAAAAGTCAAACTATAACAAGCAGAGGCATAACTAAGAATACAGAATTACTTTCTTTATCTGCGATTTCAGGTATGTTTTCCCAAACTAGCAATCTTTCATTGCTTGGAATGGTTGTTGTTTTGGCTATTATTGGAATAATTTTGTGGAAAATATAGGTGTAATAAATATATGGTTATAGAAGCACAAATTATGCAGGATTTTGCAGGACGAAATAGCGAATCTTTAAATGGTTTTGCAGAAAAAATTATTGATGAAATAAAAAAGCAAATGCTTGATATAAACTTTAAGAAAATAGATATAAGTAAGCCAAAACAAGATGAGAAAACAAAGCTTTTTTTTGTTACTGTTGTTTTAACTGTCAGCGCCGAACGAATTTCTGATATTTTTAAATTTTACTCCTTTTCTTTGTGGGGTCCAATGTTTATTGATGTTTTATCTCCTATAAAATATGATCTTACCTTAGACGAAATGCAAGAAGTTTTTAATATTAACTCCCAAATTATAACTCAAAACACAACCCATCTTTTGCAACAAACGCAACAATCTTCTATATTACAAACCAATAACTCAAATAATAATAATAGTAATGCAAACACTAAAACCACAACGCAGACAGATAACTCATATAATAATAGTAATGCAAACACTAAAACCACAACCCTGACTAATGAAACAATTATTGACGCGCACACAAAAAAAGATAAAATACCCAAATAATATATGAGACACAAAATTTTGCTTTTAGGTTTGGCAATTTTAATACTTTTCACTCCTGTTTTTGCTGCTGATGAAGACTCTGTAAAATTTAATGCATATACTGGCAGCACTTTTGAAAAAAATCGCGCAATTTTCGATGTGTTTACCCAAGAGTCAGCGAGCGCATGCTTTTATATTTTGGATAATTTTTCTATCAAAGAAATTTCTGAAAAAATTAATCAAACCAGATATAGGGTCGATTTAAAAAATTTAACAACAGGAAAACACAAAATATTGTTTACTTGTTATTTTAACAGCAAAAATTATTCAACAAACCCATATAATTTTGAAATATATCCTATTTTTTGCGGCGACGGAATTTGCAGTTCAGGAGAAACACCTCAAAGTTGTCCTGCTGATTGCGGCTCACCCTATCGCAAAATAGGAGATGTGTGCTATTCAGATGAGTCTTGCGAGAGCAAGCACTGTGTTCACGGATTTTGCAGAGAAAATAAATGGGCTGCGGGTGATGGTTTTTGCGATAAAAACATTGGCGAAAATTGCGAAAATAGCCCAAAAGATTGTGGTGTTTGTCCTAAAATTAAATATAGAATTTACTCTTCAACTATGTCTGTTCAACCATTTTGCAAAGAAGAAAGTGTTTGTATTGATGTGAGCGAATTAAATGTAGAACTTATTATAGATAATAATATGTCTTATAGTATAAATAAATATAGTATTTGTTTTAATGCGAGCGAAGGAAGTCATATTTTTACTCTAAAAAAAGAACAATTCTTGTCTATTTCTGATGTATTTAATGTAATTGAATGTGATAAAAAAATTATTTTTGGATATTTATGCAGTAAATATGCTTGGCCACTTGTCGCGCTTTTTGCTTTGTTGTCAGCATTTATTGTTTGGATGCTTTTAAATCCACGCTTTTTTATGCCAAAGTATGAAAAAGGAGAAGGTGCGCGCGCCAACCTCCAACACTTTATTAACAGTGCATTAAGATCGCTTTCAGAAGAAGAAATTGTTAATTTAGCGCGAGAAAAAGGATGGCAGATTAGTGATGTTGCGTCAGCAGTTAAAAATGTAGTTATGCAGCGTGATTTTAAACGATTTTTATTTGGCGGCGCTGTTTTTATTACACTTATTTTAATTGTTTTTTTGCTTGGTGTTTGCGATTTTTACTGGGTGCCTGCAGCTGTTTGTGTAGTTTCAGTAGCAACTTTGATTAAACAAAGAAGTCTTTATTTTTAATTGTGCTGCTTTTAAAAATAAATCAATTTATGTCTTAATTATATACTTGTTTTTATATTTATATATTTGTTTTTGAGATAATTCTAAAATTTATAACATCTGTAATAAAACACAAACTCTACACAAAACTTTTTATAAACTTTTATAACAAAAGTTTATGGCAACAATAAACAGAAAAGTTAGAAAAGCGCGCGGAAAGCGCGGAGGAAGGGGGCAAGGAAAAAAACAACGCGGAAAAGGAACGCAAGGTGGTTGTGGGTTGGCTGGTTTAAACAAATGGAAACTTGGAACTACTTTAAAATATGCTCCTGATCATTTTGGAACATGGGGGGTTGCGCGCAGAACAAAACACATGTGTGGCATTAATCTTTATCAAATAACCCAAAAACTAAAATATTTTGAGAATAAAAAAGCATTGGAAACCGAGGTACTTGATTTAACTTCTACAAAATATGACAAAGTTCTCAGTTTGGGGGATGTTCCAAAAGGCATTAAAAAAATCATTACTCATGCTGTTTCAGATAAAGCAAAAACAAAGTTAAATGAAGCCGGCATTGAAGTTGTGATTGGGTAATTTTATGTCTAATTTTCTTGCAACAATTATGCCGACTGTTAGCGCGCCAAAAGGAAAAACATCTTTGAAAGAGAAATTTATGTGGATTTTTATAGTTTGCGCAATTTATGTAATTTTAGGAAGTATTCCTCTTATAGGCCTTGCAGAGGGAGTATATACTCAGTTTGAGCTTTTGCAAATCTTAACAGCATCAAGTATTGGGACTATTTTAACTTTAGGTATTATTCCTATTATTGATGCGTCCATTCTTTTGCAGATTTTGTTAGGTATGAAGTTTATATCTATTGATGTTTCTACTTCTCAAGGAAAAGCACAATTAGGCGCACTTCAAAAAGTATTGGCAATATTTTTCGCGCTCGCATTTTCTTTAGTTTTTGTTGTTACTGGTATACTATCTCCTGCGCAAGGGATTCCGCAAGTTTTTTTATTTATTCAGATTTTTATGGGTGCAATCCTTGTAATTTTTCTTGACGAAATTATTACAAAATGGGGTTTTGGAAGTGGAATAGGTTGGTTTATTTTGCTGGGTGTGGCGCAAGAAGCTATATATAGGGGATTTAATATTTTTGAAGTTGTGGGTTTAAATCTTGGAGATGTTGTTAAATATATTGGAAATCTGGTTGCAGGCAATATTGGCGAAATTGATTTGCTTTTTCCCATTATATTTACTTTGGTTATTTTCGCAGTTGTAAACTTTGCGCAGTTATTGCGAGTAGAAGTTCCGTTGTCATATAATCAATTTGCTAGCGGCCACAGCTGGAAATTAAAATTTATATATACAAGCAACATTCCTGTAATTTTTGCTTCAATTATTATAGCTGAAATGGGATTAGTATTTAATACAATAGCAAACCATTCAACAGATATTATTCAGCAAATATTTAGTGGACTTCACTGGTTTGTATCTATCCCCCCATCTTTTATTACTCACGCACTGTCAGGTACAGCATCCACAACAATGTATATGCAATCTTTTTCTCATATTTTGTTATATGTGGTGTTATCTGCTATGATGGCTTTGTTGTGGTTGGAAATGACTGCTGCAAGCACACCATCAGGAGTTGCATCTCAAATCCACAAAGCAGGAATGAGCATCGGAGGTTTTAGAAGAGATCCGCGCATTATTGAAGCGAGGTTGACAAATTACATACCTTATCTTGCTGCAATGGGTGGTGCTTTTGTTGGCTTGCTTGCTGCGTTTGCTAATTTAACTGGTGCATATGGCGGAGGTACAGGCATTTTGTTGGCAGTTATGATTGTTTTTCAGCTTTATGAATATCTTATCCATCAGCATGCAGAAGAATTCCTTCCTTTGTTGCGGAAGAAGTTTTGAAATTGTGGTTTGAAGACAAACTTAAAAAATAGTTTGTGTTGATATTACTGATGTGTTGATTTAATATGTCAAACTATTTTGAATTTGCATCAAAAGAAAAAAGAAAAAATACACAGCATCAACATAAACATAGCGGGGAATGGACTTGAACCATTGACCTTCGGGTTATGGGCCCGACGAGCACTCCATGCTGCTCCACCCCGCTTTTATTTAAATTGTTGTGCATCTTATAATTTTTTTATAATTTTTATAAAAATTATGTGGCAATATCAAAAAGGTGTGACTTTTGAAAGGCAATTATTCAAGCGATTTTGGGATTCTGGTTGGGCTGCTATGCGCGCAGCTGGTTCAGGAGACAAAAAAGTCCCTGATATTATTGCAGGAAATGGAAAAAAGCTTATAATTGTAGAATGCAAAACAATTAACGACGACCATATTTATTTGAAAAAAGATGATGTTGAAAAGTTGATTTTGTTTGGCTTGCGAATTAAAGCCTGGCCACTTATTTGTGTAAAGTTCAAGGGCAACCCTGAGATATTTTATGCAATTGAGGATTTGCAATATACCAAAAATAACTGCTGCAAACTTAGTGTCCAACAAAAAGGCCTTTCATTTGATGAGATAAACTATTAATTATTTTAAATAAGTACAAAAAATATTATGAAATCATCACAAATATATGTTTTGTTACTGGTTTTTATAATTTTAGCAGGAAGTGCATATCTTTTCTTGATTTTAAATAACCAAGTTCAGCAAAAATCAACAGAACTAACAGGTCTGTCGATTATAAAAGCAGAATTAGAGAACACGTCTCGTTCTCTTGCCGCAGATATTTCAGACTGCAGGGCACAACTAACACACACCCAACAAGCGTACAAACAACTTTTACAATCCAAGCAAGCAAATTTTACAAATCCTTTATTTAAAGAGCTTGTTAGCTTTTTAGAAGCAGACAAGACAGAGAAAACACAATACAATGAACAAACTTATGATTGCACAGGCTTTTCCTTAGATTTGTATAAGAACAGTCGCGCGCATGGTTTTAAATCAGGAATTGTTGAAATAGAATTTGCAGAAACCAACAACGCAGGCCATATGATAAATGTTTTCCAAACACATGACAAAGGAAGAGTATTTATTGATGTGGCTGGAACAAAAGAAGGAAAAGGTGAAGACAAAGTTGGGTATATTAAACCAGGAAAGCCATATGGAACCTTGCCTTTTGCGTCAATACTCAACACCACAACAGCAATAGATTGCAACACAACTTGCCGGGTTTTTGCAAAAGAAATAGATTATTTTGATTTGGATGTGTTTTCTTATGCTTTTTTTGAAAATACAAAACAATGCATAACTTTATACAACAATTGCAGCCGCATTTTTGCAATAGATTCATCAGAACGAGCAGAATACACTTCTGAAGAGCAAAACAAACTTTTCGCGCACCTACAAGAATTGTATGTTTATTTAGATAAAAAACACATATCTTATATTTCTAAAAATGTGACAGTGAAGAGTATCCAGATTTATTGGTAGATTTTGTTTTTTAATTTATTTAAACATCTTAACAAAACTCTTTTTATATTGTTTTAATAACACATTCTAAGCACTAAAATTACATCTTTTCAACAACACCCTATAAGCACTAAAATTACATCTTTTCAACAACATCTATTCCTAACAATCTCAGCGCCTCTTTAAGCACGACAGCAAAGCAATTTACCAAGAACAGCAAACTTTCTTCATCACAACTTCCCAAAACTTTAACATCGCGATAAAATTGATTGAATTCATTTGCTAATGAGTAAGTATATTTAGCGATTTCAGCAGGTTCATAGGTTTCTGCTGTTTTTTCCACAACTTCTGGAAATTTTGCCAACAATTTAATCAAAGGAAGTGTTTGGATAGTTGTCAAGCAATTAACTTTAAATATTGCTGGCTTTTTGCTGGTTTTTTCTAAAATGTGTTGGGCGCGCACATATGCATAAAGCAGATAAGGGGCTGCATTTCCTTTAAGATCAAGTGCTAAGTCAAAATCAAATTTAATGTCTTTTTTCCTTTCTGTTTTCAGCAAATAATATTTGACTGCTGCTGTTCCTATTTTTTCAGCGGTTTCATTTTTTTCAATTTCATTAGGTTCTGTTTGCTTTTCAGCAGAAATGTTTTTGGCGCGTCGTTTTGCTTCATCTAAAATTTCTGTAATAGATAAATTTGTTGTTCCTATTCTACTTGAAATTTTCGCTTCTTCTTTAAATCCAACCAACCCATATGATAAATGAATTGAGTTTTTATATTGTTTTTCATAGCTTAGTAATTTTAATATATAAGACAATACTTTCATCACATATGCTTGTTCAACAGCAACAACAGTAATTGCTTTGTCTGCCCCTTTCCATTTTCCACCAAATAATTTGTCTTCAACAAGGCCAAATTTCCACATCTGCAAAATTATGTCTTTTCCAGTATATGTAGCAGTCCCATCGCTTTTTACTAAAATTTTGTCAGGATTTTTCATGCCTTTAAATTCTTCAAATTGGCTCAAATTAGCAACCCAACACCCATCTTTTTCATAGATTTTACCTTGCTTTTTTAATATTTCTATTCCTTTTGTTAATAAGCCAGAAAATACAATGTCGCTTTCATATATTTTAAATTTTGGTTGTTTTATGCCAAGTCGTTGCCATGTTTGGTATTGTGCTTTAATACATTTATTTACTAAAGTTTTTTGCTCTTTATTGTATTTGAGGTTGGATTTTTGCTCGAGCATTTCTGCCATTTTATGAACTTGCGCATTTATTTTTTCGTCTTGTTCCATCAATTGTTTAATTTTTGTATAAATGCTTCCTTGCCAAAAGTCAGCTCTTTCTAAAAGTCCTTCTGCTGCAGGAAGATTTTTCAAATTTTTAACTGCCCAAAAAACAGCTGCTGTGGGCATGCCCATATCATTGATGTAATCTATTTGAATTGTGTTTTGACCTGCTTTTTTTAAAATATTTGAAATTGAATCTCCGAGGCAAGCATTGCGCGCATTTCCAATATGTCCTGCTTTATTTGGATTAAGCCCAGGAAATTCAATGACAACAACCTCTTCCTTTTTCTTCATCTCTCCAAAATGTTCTTGCTTTTCTATAATTTGATGGAGTGTTTCTTTTATTAGTTTATTTTTATTAACAAAAAAATTAAGATACTTTCCTGCAATATCAACGCGATCAATCCATTTATCTGTTTTAATTTTCCCAACAACACCAGCAGAATTTGAGATAAAAACACTTGCATCGCCATATTTTGGATCTGGGGGGGTAAGAATTATAATTTTTTCAACTCCTGCGCACTTTAATTGTTCTACTATCTCTGTTTTAAAATCTAATATAGGCATATTTTTTTTAGGTTTGTATCTGTTTTTAGATTATATTTAAAATATGTGTGTTTTTTAGCTTATATTTAAAAAATTTAAGTGGCACTTATTTTAAAGCAAAGATAAAAAATATATTAAATAACAATAATATTATATTAGCAAGGGTCGTATAGCGCAGTGGTAGCGCGCTGCTTTCACAGAGCAGATGTCCTTGGTTCAAATCCAAGTACGACCATTTATAAAAATAATACAAAGCAAAAACCAAAAGAAAAATCTTATGTTGTAAAATAAGTTCCTTTGTTTTTTCTTTCTTTATTATTAAATCTGTCAAAAAATATAGAGGGATCTTTTAGTGTGCGCGGTTTTAGGTTTTTCAATTCAGGTTCTCCTATAAAGCAAAAGCCAACTAGGTAATAATTATTAACATCTGCGCCAATGAGTTTTTTAATATTATCAAATTCGCTTGTATATTCTTCAAACCAAAACCCCAAATTTATATTTGCTGCTGCCAAACACATATTTGTGATCGCGCTACCTACTTGAAACCAAAGATATTGCTGCTTTTTTTCAAGAGTTAATTTTTCTGTTTTTGGCGCAAAACTACCAAGAACGCAAATTACAACAGGTGCTGTGACAAAAAGATTTTGTTGATATTTGTTTTTTAAAAGCTCTTTTATGTCTTGATTTTCAATAAACACAAAACTCAGCGGCTCTTGTGATTCTCGTTTTATTCCAAATTTAACACTATTGAGAATATATCCCACATCTTCTTTTGAAATAGGTTTGTTTTTAAAAAAAGGTGTAAAATTTTGAATTTCAAGTAAAGTATCAATTTCTTGCTTGCACATTTTTTTTAAAAAAGAAGGTACTTTTAGAATCATAGTATATAGGGTTGAACTTTTGTTATATTATATGGCTTGGAGCTTTCTGTTGAAAATGTTAAGTGCGCAGTTCCTTCTGTAAAATCAGCAGGAAGTTGAAAATACAAATAATTTGGTCCTGGGGCAGGGTTTATCATAGTTCCTTTTTGAGTTTCACCTGTACGCGTAGTTAGGTCAACAAATATTGGTTCGTGAGGTAGTGTTGCTAATGTTTCATTTACGAAAAATACAATCCTTAATTGCTTTTCTTTTTTTAATTTTGGAATATTAAAACTAAGCTCCTTTGTCACAAATTTTCCATCCCAATATATTATGCGAATATTGCTTATATTAATTTTGAAAGGTGGGATTACATAAAAGAATAGAGTGTTTGAGCTTTCTGGATAAATGTTTGTAAATAGTCTTGTTGAATAAGGTGCTATAGGTACAACATCATTATAAAATATACCTTCTCCATTATGCTTTATTTCTAGTTTTGCAGGCTGGTTTGGCTTTACATCTATGACATCAAATTTCAACTTACCTGCTTTAAATTTATTGTCGCTTGGTTTATATGATTTTGTCACAATGTTTTGAGTATAGTCATGGGAAAAAAGTTTAATATTTTTCACAGTATATTCAGTTGTTTCCCATAGGTTTGCGACTGTTGTTATTTCAATTTTATTGTTTAGTTGTATTGCTTTTTTGTCAAATTGAATGACTTGAAGCCCTACAGGAAGTTTGTCGTTGAATATTTCTTTGTTGTTTAACTTTATTATGAGTGGTTTGTTTCCTGCGCTTGTTATTGTAAATTGCAGTAGTATTTGCTGAGATGCACCTACAAAATAAGCATCATAATCTTGAACTAAAAAACTAAATGCTATTGAATCTGTTCCCCTACCTAAAAACAAATTTTTTTGAGATATATTTTGGGTTTTATTGTTTTCATAAAGTATGACATCATAAGCAGAAGGTGAAATTTGCGCTTTTCCTAAATTTTGAGAATATTCTTGGGTTTTGCTAAACATTATTTCTCCTAATGGCATTGATTCATAGGGTGTGATTATTTTGCGTCCAACATCTCCAGATCCGCCGCCCCAATTTTTTCCCCTGAGGTCTGAAAAGTTAATGCTTGAAATAAGATATAAAAAAATTACTACTATTGCTGCTCCTATGATTGCTGCGTTTCTTAATTTAGCTTCTTTTGCTTCGTCACCCATATGTTTTTATATGTTTTGTTTTTATTAAGTAATTTGTCCTGAAATCAACGAGCATTTGTTAGCTGTGCTTAATAATAGTGATGCGCGTCACCTATCTCCCAAATTCCAAAAAATACTTTTTTGGTTTGGACTCTTGTTTTATTATGCTCTTCCATTTTAGATCAATATCTGAAACCCTCTTAATTTTTCCTTTATGCAAACAAAGAGGATCTACTACTCGCGACTTGCAAAATACAATTACATCATAACTTTTTGGATTGTTTCTGAAACTACCTTTATTATTCATTTTATCAAATAACAGACTTAATTTTGAATCTGTTTTTATGTGTGGTTTTATCTTCTCTAAAACAATTTTATCGGTGGTATATAAATCAGTTTTAGAAATATAGTTTTTTGAAAGTGCGTGCCAAAGAAAATCTCCAACATTCCTAGATATAACTGTTAAAGATAAACTAGACCAAAATTTAGTATTTAAATTTAAAAATAATTTTGCGTATTTTTCAGCACTTTCAAAATCTTTAAAAACCCATTGCTTATTTTCTGCTAAAAGATTATTAATAAAATATTTTCCATTTTTAATTTTCTTATGAAAAATAGCTGTTCTCAAACCATAATCTATTCTATCTGCGCACAAATCTAGCAAATCTTTTTCTTTTAATGGAAAATTTTTGTCGTCCAAAATATAATCTAAATTTAAATTATATTTTTTCAGTATTTCGGGGATTTCTGACTTTCTCACAAACTCATCGAAAATTTTATCATGGCAATTCTGCTCTTTTTCTGAGTCAGCATCTGAAATATAGTCAGTACAATGAGAAAAAACTGTGTGAGAAACATCGTGAATAAGTCCTGCGATTTGTTCTTCAATTGGCGCGCCATATGTTTTTAAGAGCAAATAAACACCAATTGAATGCTCAAAGCGGGAAAATGTAGTTTTAAGAGAATGAGATTTAAAATATTCGCCCTGAGCTATATCTTTTAATCGTTGAAGGGTTTTGGAATTTATTAATTCTAAAATAACAGGTTCATTAATTTCAAAATTTCCATAAACTCTATCAATACCTTTCATATTATTTTTATTTTTCTATAAAACACTTATTGTTTTTTTGCTCAATATCTTTTTGTGAATTTGGCTCATTGACGCGAAGGCGATTGGTTTCAACATCGCGCCTAAGTGTAATGTTTAGTTTGCTGAGAAGTTTGTTTATGAGTGCGTATTTTTCTCCTTTTGTTGCAGTCGCACTTTCTGGCGCGCACATTATTTCTTTTTTTTCAAACAACATCAACGAGTCAGAAATATATTCTAAAAATGAAAGATCATGATCTACCACTAATGCTGCTTTTTTGTAAATTCTCAGGAAAACTTTCAAAAATTTTGCAAGATTTAGCCGTTGCTTTACATCAAGATATGCTGTTGGTTCATCTAAAAGATAAATATCTGCCTCTTTAAAAAGGCAAGCAGCAATCCACACTCGCTGCAATTCTCCTCCTGAAAGTGAATTTAAGGGCCTGTTTAGAAGATGAAATATATTTAAGTTGGCGACAATCAAATTGAATTTTTCTGATTTTTTTTCTATATTTTTTGGATTTATAAAATCTGCAACAAGGGTTGTTTTATTGGCGCTAATTTCTTGCGGTTTATATGAGATTGTAATTGATGTTTCAATGTTTTTTTGATCGCTTTTCTCAATACCATACAAAATTTTCAAAAAGGTGCTTTTGCCTGTTGCGTTTCTTCCTAAAATACCAACAATTTCCTCTTGAAAAATTGTTCCTTGTTCTGAAGTTAGGCAAAAGTTTTTGTAGGTCTTTGTGAAACTTGGAAATAAGAGCAATTTATTTGTAAAATTAATAGTTTTTTTAGTTCCTGGTTGTGTAAGAGTGATTGGATCACTCATTTTAACATTTTCATCGCGCAAAAATCCGCGAAGAAAGTCATTAATTCCACTGCGACTATTTCTTATATTTGAAACAATTCCAAATGCTCCGGGTTTTCCGTATAAAATATTGATATAATCTGCAACAATATCTAAGACCAACAAATCGTGCTCTACAACAGCACAATATTTATTTTGAGAATATTTTCTAATCGCTTTTGTTATATTTATTCGTTGGTAGATGTCTAAGAATGTTGATGGTTCATCAAAAACCAACAAACCAGAGTTTTTTTCTAGTGTTATGGCGATTGCTGCGCGCTGTAATTCACCCTGCGAAAGTTCTGAAAGATCTTTTTCTAAAATGTTGCTTAATTCTAAATCATTAATTATTTCTTTATTTTTAATAATATCTTTGACTTTTTTTGATGGTAGAACCTTTGGTAGAATTTGTGGTTTATAACTAATTTCTATTTTGTTATCATAGAGAGATTTAAAAAAATCAAAATTTTGCGTGCGGCGGAAAAAATCAACAACATCTTGCTCAGACGCATTCTTGTTGAAATTAGGAATTATTTGTTTGCTTAATATGTTCAATATTGTCGACTTGCCTGTTCCGTTTTCTCCAAGCAAACCTACAATTTTGCCTTTTGGAAGAGTAATGAATTTAAACAACCTAAACATATTTTGTCCATATTGGTGAAATGGATTGCTTAGCTCTTCAGGAAGATTAATTATTTCTATTGCTCCAAAAGGGCATTTTTTTGTGCAAATTCCGCAACCTACACAAGTAAATTCATCGATTTTTGGGTATTTTTCACTTTTAACAAATTCTATTGTCTTTTGTCCCATTAAAACACGCGGACAAAATCGCGTACATTCATGGCTGCATTTTTCAGGAAAACAGTGGTCTATATGAAGGATTGCAATTCGCATAAGATTTTTAATTTTTTGGTTTGTGTGTTAATAAAAAGATTATTCAGGAAAACAGTGGTCTATATGAAGGATTGCAATTCGCATAAGATTTTTAATTTTTTGGTTTGTGTGTTAATAAAAAGATTATGGGCATCATTAAAAAAAGCAAGAGTTTGCGAACAGAGGGTTTGTTATGGCTTTGATTCGTAAATTATTGAGGCAAAAAAAAGCGCAAAAATTGCAGAAAAAGCGATATGTACACAAATTAATTAAAAGAACAAAGAAAGGTATTGATCCTCTTGATGGCTCACCTCAGGCGCGCGCACTTGTTTTAGAAAAGCGAACAGTTGAGCAAAAGCAGCCCCACTCAGGTCTTATTCGCGTTGTTAGGACTCAGCTAATTAAAAGTGGTCGTCAAGTTACAGCATTTTTGCCGAGAGAAGGAGCTGAAAAACATATTGCAGAGCATGATATTGTAACAATTGAGAGTGTTCATGGCGCGCAAGGTGGAGCAAAGGGTGCTATTCCTGGGGTTAAGTATTTGGTTATAAAAGTTAATGGTGTTTCCCTTGAGCAAATTCGCCGCGGGAAAAAGCAAAAACCAATAAAGTAATTGTGTTTATTGTATTCATTTATTAAAGAAATGTGTTTATTGTATTCATTTATTAGAAATTAGAGAAATAAAAAAGGGTGCTGTTATCTAAAAATAAACAAATAAATTATGTTAGACATAAACCTATTCCGCGAACATCCTGAAATAATAATTGCAAGTGAAAAAAGAAGAAGCAAGGATTTGGGTTTTGTTGAAAAAACAATTGAATATGACAAACAATGGCGCGCAGCCTTGATTCAAGTCGAAAAATTGCGGCAAGAAGTTAACAAAAATTCTCACGAGCTTGCGACAGCATCTTCTGTTGAAAAAAAACAAAAATCAGAAAAGATGAAAGAGTTAAAGCAAAAAATCATAGATTTGGAAAAAAATGCTGATGAATATTTAAAATTGCGAGATGAGAACAGATATAGAGTAGCGAATTTGCTTGATGAAAGAGTGCCTGATGGAAAGTCAGATAAAGAGAATTTGCCTATTTCATTTTATGGAACACCATCTGTTTTCAAAGATGATTTGCCTGGTTTTTTAAAAGCAACAAATGGAAAAATGACATATAAACGTATTGAAACGCGTTTGAAAAGCCATTCTGATTTGTTGGTTGATTTAGATATAGCAAATCTGAAAAAATCAGCAGGAATAGCAGGTAGCCGCACATATTATTTAAAAAATGAACTTGTTTTCTTAAATATAGCTCTTTTGCAATTTGCATTGGAAAAAATGGTTTCAAAAGGATTTACTCCAATGTGGCCTCCTTTTTGGTTGAACGAAAAAGCAATGAAAGCTGTTTCGCATTTTGGAAATTTTCAAGACAGTCTTTACAAATTCACAGACAATGACAATGAAAACTTTTATTTTATTCCGTCGAGCGAACAACCAATGATAGCTTATTTTTATAATGAAATTATTAGGAAAAAGGATTTGCCTTTTTTATGCGCAGGAATTTCAACAAATTTTAGGCGCGAGGCAAGCGCGCACGGCAAAGATGAAGGAGGGATTTTTCGCGTGCATCAGTTTGATAAAATTGAGCAAATTGTGGTTTGTGCTCCAGAAGACTCTGAAAAATGGCATCAAGAAATACTTAAAAATGGAGAAGAAATTTTAAAAGATCTTGGTTTGGCTTACAGGGTTATAAATTGCTGTTCTGGAGATATTGGTGATATGAATGTCCTTCAATATGATATTGAAGTTTGGATGCCATCACAAGGAAAATTTCGAGAAACGCACTCAGTGTCAAATTTAAAAGACTACCAGGCGCGCAGGGCAGGTATTCGCTACAAAGAGCCAGATGGAACTACTGTTTTTGCTCACACACTTAATGCAACGAGCTTAGCAACCGAGCGCGTGATTGTTGCAATTTTAGAAAATTTTCAAAGAAAAGAAGGAACAGTTGAAATTCCAAAAGTGCTGCATAAATATTTACCATTTGGAATAACTGAAATTAAGCTATTAAAGCCATGGAAAGAGTGAAAACAGATGTTTGCTCTAAAATAATCTTTTCAACTTCTTGCTTTGCTTTTTCTAATTCTTCTTTTGCTTCTTTCTGCAACTGCTCTGCTTTTTGTATTCTCTTTTTTACTTTATAATTACTATTGTCATAATGTTAGATTGGTTTTGATTTAGTTAAACTACGAGCAAGTTTTTGCATGTTGTTTAATTGTTTGCTTTTTATATTAAAAAAATTTTCAAGCAGTATTATTAACACAATATCTTTACTTTAAATCTTCAAATCGTAAAATAATGGTGTTTTTTGACTGATGTTCAAACTTTCTTTGAGCAAACCCTAACTAAGGAAGCCAGTCCCGCCACTGCTCGACAAGCTCGCCATACCACAGGAAAATACGCTCAACAAGAAAATCCCGAAAGGATTCGGGATTTTCTAAAAAAGATTGGTTCGAACTTCCGCATTGCCGACCGCACGCTGGCGTGCGATTTCAAAAATGCCTTTCAGATTGCGGAAAAATACCCTGCCGAGGCGCTTTGCGCCGAGGCAACATCTTTCAATTTCGCTAAAAGTACAAATTAGTGGGGTCGCCAGGATTTGAACCCAGATCGCCAGCTCCCTAAGCTGGTATGCTAGCCAAGTTACACTACAACCCCAAATTTAACTATTTCTTAAAATGTTTTAAAAAAGATATGATTGATAAAATAGATGAAAAAACAAAAGGAACAGATGAATATAATGCTGAGAGCATTAAGATTTTAGAAGATGCAGACGCAGTGCGAAAACGACCAGGAATGTATATTGGCTCAACTGGTGAAACCGGGATGTATCATCTTATTGTTGAAATTATAGATAATGCAATTGACGAGAGTTTGGCAGGATATTGTAGTAGCATTGCTGTTACGCTTTTTCAAGATGACACAATATGCATAGAAGATGATGGAAGAGGCATTCCTGTTGCAACACATTCCACAGGAAAATCAGCATTAGAACTTGCAGCAACAAAGTTGCATGCTGGCGGAAAATTTGATCAAAAGAGCTACAAAATTTCAGGCGGGCTTCATGGCGTGGGATTGAGTGTTGTAAATGCTCTCAGCGATTTGTTAACTATTGATGTGTTTTGTGATGGATCTCAATGGCAGCAAACATATTCAAAAGGCAAAGCAACAAATGAGGTAAAAAAAATAGAAGCAAGCGAAAAACACGGAACGCGAGTAACATTTAAACCTGACTTTTCAATTTTTAATGACGAAGGCCAGCCCCTTAAATATAATGGTGAAAAAATTGCTGAAATTTTACAAGAAAAAGCATATTTAAATAGCTGTGTAAAAATTACTTTTGAAGATAAAAAATCAAACAAAACCCATATATTTGAAAATAAAGGGGGGTTGGTAGAGTATTTGAAAGCCATTACAAAAAATAAAACCCTTATTATTGACAAGCCATTTATTATAAACTTCCAGAGTGATAAAATATCGATAAATATTGCATTTACTTACGCAACAGGATATAGTGACAATATTTTATCCTATGTTAATAACATTAGAACAGGCGAAGGCGGAACACATGTAACTGGTTTTTTGATAGGTCTTGGCCGCGCGATTTCAAAATATTTTGGGGGCAAGCAAACAAAGGGTTTTGATATAGTTGATCGTGAGGACACAAAACCAGGACTTTCTGCAATCATTTCTGTTAACTTTGCAGAGCCGCAATTTGAAGGACAAACAAAAGCAAAAATGAATGTGTCTTGGGTTCGAGGAGTAGTAGATAAAGCTACAAGTGACGCAGTTTATATTTTTTTAGATGGAAACCCAGAACTTTCAAAACAACTTTTTGCGAAATTTAAGCAAACTGCAGAGAGTCGCATTGCTGCTGAAAAGGCAAGGGATTTAGTAAGGCGAAAAGGTGAGCTAGACATAATTTCAGGACTTCCTGGAAAGTTAGCTGATTGCTCTGGGCGCGACATAGAAAAAACAGAACTTTTTATTGTAGAAGGAGATAGTGCTGGGGGTTCAAGTAAGCAGGGCCGCGATAGAAAAACCCAAGCAATATTGCCATTGCGCGGAAAAATTCTAAACATTGAAAAAGCAGGCATAGAAAAAATGCTTAATAGCGAAGTCATTACCCCCCTTATCGCTGCTCTCGGAACAAATATAGATGATAAGTTTGATATTAGTAAATTACGCTACGGCAAAATTATAATGATGGCTGATGCTGATGTTGATGGTTCGCACATTCAAACTTTACTTCTTACTTTATTTTTCCGTCATTTCAAGCCACTGATTGAGCAGAATCGCATTTATAGTGCTGTTCCTCCATTATATAAAGTTTATAAAGGAAATAAAGAAGAGTATGCATATTCTGACGAAGAACGCAACAGATTATTGCAGATATTTGGGGGCGACGCAAATGTGCAAAGATATAAAGGTCTTGGAGAAATGAATCCTGATCAACTTGGAGAAACAACTCTAAATCCTGAAACGCGAATATTAAAAAGAATTACAATCGAAGATGCAGAAGCAGCAGATAAATTGTTCACTTTGTTGATGGGAAGCGAAGTTGAACCAAGAAGAAAGTTTATTGAGAAGTATGCGCGCGAGGTTAAGAATATTGATGCTTAGTTTATAGATGCAAGTTTTGGTAAAAAATATGTGGAAAAAATAAAAAACAATAGCACTTAATCAAATTAAATTA
>PFSX01000028.1:23671-30620 GCA_002789275.1 Candidatus Huberarchaeum crystalense
TAAAAAACAATAGCACTTAATCAAATTAAATTAAATCAAACTAAAACAAATAAAAAACAATAGCACTTAATCAAATTAAATTAAATCAAACTAAAACAAATAAAAAACAATAGCACTTAATCAAATTAAATTAAATCAAACTAAATTAAACTAAAACAAAATAAAAAATAGTAGCACTGCTTAATCAAAAATTATATGCTCAACTCCACAAACCCTAAACATCTAAAAATAATATGAACTCTCATTCTGAATTTGCTGAAAGATCTTCACCACAAATAGAAAGCTTGTCCCAGATAGTTTATGAAAAAAACTTTTCTCAACTTACTTCGCCAGTAGCTATTGCGATATTTTTAGCAAGTGTTGCTTTTTTTATTGGTTTTATTTATTTGCTTATTATTGGTAGTGATAATTTTGGATTGTATTTTATTCTTCTTTTGCTTTCTATTCCTGGTTTTTTTTTGGGTTTTGTTCGACAATACGGTCCCACAGAAAAGGCAGTAATTTATAGATTTGGCAATTTTTGCAGAACAATAGGTCCGGGTTGGGCAATTTTGCTTCCATTTATTGAAAATGAATATGCTATTGTTGATACGCGAGTTCATCAACAAACAAAATACAAAGTTATTGCTTATACAAAAGACGATGTGCCTATTGAATTTGATTTTGCTTATTATGTTCGGGTTGTTGATGCAAGCAAAGCAGTAATGAATGTAAACAACATAGAGCGCGCAATTTCAACATATATTTTTGGAAATGTGCGAGGAGTTGTTGGAAAAATTTTGATGCGCGAGATGTTTTCAGATATGGATAGTTTAGAAAATCTTTTAAAACCAGAATTAGAAAAACACAGTTTAAGGTGGGGATTTGATGTTGAGAATGTTGAGATTTTGCATATTTCTCTTCCAAAGACAGTTTTTCAAGCACTTTCTGAGCCAATCACTCAAGAGCAAAAAGCCATAGCTGCGCGCTTTGAAGCAGAAGCAAAGAGAGTTATAATAAATGTAGTTGGTGACTCTGCTAAAAATTTAAGCCCCCAAGCACTTACTTATATTTATATCCAAGCACTGAACAAATTAGGTCAGCAAGCTGGTTCTAAGATTGTTATACCAACAGATTATTCTTCAATGATGAATCTTGCGACAAATGCGTCTCTTGCTGCAGAAGCGATTGGTGGAAAAGCCAACCTAAAAAAAATAATATCTGATGTAGCAGACAATATTAAATGTTAAGTTTTTGTTTTGTTTTTTGATTTTGGGTGTGTTAGTGTGTTAAATAACCCTAATAAGAAATATAACTACAATAAGAAATAAGAAGGAGAAATATATTTGTAAAAATCCCAAAACCCTAACAAGTAGTGCTTAAAGCATTTGCTGAATTAACCTGCTTTTAAATGCAAATGCTTTTTTTCACGCCAAATTTTTCTAAAATGCGTTTGCGCGCCCAACAATAAGCAACAATAAGCTCTTGCATACTTTCAAAAATCTTATGCTTAAGTTTAATCTTTTTCCATTTGAGAAAATACGTAGTGGCCAAGCTGAATTTATGAATGATGTTGCTGCTGCAATTGAAAATAGAAAAATCTTGTTAAGCCATGCGCCAACAGGAATTGGAAAAACAGTTTCAGCTTTGGTTCCTGCTGTTGAATATGCGTTGAAAAATGATAAAATTGTTTTCTTTTTGACATCAAAGCAATCTCAACACAAGATTGTAATTGAGACTTTGAAAAAAATGAGTAATATATCTGACTCTAAAATAAAAGTTGTTGACCTTATTTCAAAACAAGCAATGTGTCCGCGCGAAATTGCTGCTGAGCATCCTGCTCTTTTTTCAGATTTTTGTCGCCTTGATCAAAAAACAGGAAGATGTAAATATTTTATCAATAATAATAATCAATTTAAAGAAAAAATAAACAGCGAAATTTTGCATGTTGAAGAATTTAAAAAACTATGCTCAAACGAGTGGGTTTGCCCCCATAAATGTGCATTAGAATTAATATCTACAGCAAATGTTGTTGTTTGTGATTATAATTATTTATTTACAGACATATATGATAATTTTTCAGACAAGATAGGAAAATCATTGAGTGATTTTATTGTTATTATTGATGAAGCGCACAACCTTTCAAACCGCCTTGTTGATTATCTTAGCGGCGAACTTAATGTTGATATTTTAGATGGAGCAAGAAAAGAGGCACAAAAAATAGACAGAAAGGACTTGAGCCAAATTATAAAAAAATTGATTGGTTTTTTTGAAAGTCAGCCAAAAAATAAAGAAGTCAATGTATTACTTGGATTTTTAATTGACAAACTCAATAATATTTTGAAAGAATCTCTAAATCCAATAGGTTTTGATGATTTTTTTGAAGAGCTTAAAAAAGCAGCTGATGAGGTGTTTGAACAAAAGGTTGCAGAAGAGTATTCAAAACTGAATTTTTTGAAAACTTTTTTAGAAGGGTGGAAAACTAACTCTCCTTGCTCTCGAATTTTTTCGTTTGTTGATTCACCTAAACTTTCATACAAACTTTTAGATCCTTCTTCATTAAGTAACACAGTTTTATCAAAAGTTCATTCTGCAATCTTGATGAGCGGAACATTTTCACCTCCAGAAATGTACGCAGACGTCTTAGGTATTTCAAATGAGCGCGCAATTTTTAAAATTTACCCTTCTTATTTTCCTCAAGAAAATCGCTTTGTCGCAGTGACAAAAAATCTAACAAGTTTGTATTCTTATAGGAGCAAAGACATGTTCTATGCAATAGCTGAAAAAATTACAAATATTTCTAAAATTATTATTGAAAAAACAGGACAGAATATAGCTGTTTTTTTCCCCTCATATTTATTTTTAAATGAGGTGCAGCAATATATTGATGACAAACTAAAATCAAAACTAATTGTTGAGTTGAGGCATATGCGCAAAACAGACAAAGAGAATTTATATAATCAGCTAAAATTTTTTCCAGGCAAAATTTTGTTTGGGGTAATTGCTGGTTCGCTTTCAGAAGGATTTGACTATGAAAACAACTTACTGAAATGTGTTATAGTAGTTGGTTTGCCGTTAAATCCGCCAGATCTTTTTAGGAAAAATTTTCAAGAATATTATTGCAAAAAATTTGGTAAGCGAAAAGGCATACTTTACAGCAACACATATCCTGCGATAAATAAAGCAGTGCAAGCAGGTGGGCGCGCAATTCGCAGCGAAACCGACCGTGCAATTATTGTGTTGATGGATTATAGATATATTTTTCCTGAGTATATGCAATGCCTTCCCCCAGAATGGAATGCAAGGTCAAGCGATAAAATTGAAGATCTTTGTGAAAAGTTTTTTGATAAAAATAATAGCTACAACAAAGAAAATTAAAGATGTTTGTTGTGGAGTTTTTGGCAAAAACAGCAATCAAAAAAAGTTAAATTTAGATTAAGCTTACGCTAAATTAAATTTATTCTTAAAAACAGCCATTATTTTATCAATTTGCTCTTGAAGTTTTTTTTGCTCTGCTACATATTCTGTTTTTGGCACTATTGCTTTTTTGTGAAGCAATACACATTTTTTTAAATTTTCATTTGATTTATATTCAGGAGTTTTTTTGTTTTCACCTTCTTCACTTTTTCTATCTTTTGATGGTTTGCCTTCAAAAAGACGATCAAGCAATCGCAATCCACCTTCGTCGCTTTTTGGCTTTTCTTCAACTTTTTCATCAGGAAGTTTAAAATCTAAACCAAGTTCACGCGCTAATTTTGCGACTTCTTCAAGTTCAGCTATGTCATTTGTTCCTGCTACTCCTTCAATATAATCATCTATCTCTTTTTTTAGGGAAGTGTCTTCAATAGAACGTTGCTGCAAGCAACATTCCCAGGGAGTTAATAAATAACCTGTTGCATTAATTTGAAAATACCAATTATTGGCACCTGTTGCTTCAACTCCAACAAAATTAAAAATCCAATATTTTTTTAATACTGGCTTAATTTCTTTTTTGAGCTCAAAACTCCAACTAAGACCACTACTTAACTTTACAGTTGTCATCCTAACAGGCACTCCTGCAAGCATATTTACTGCAACGTCAGAATCCATACTAGCATATACAGATGCAGGATCACCACTCATAAATTCAAGTCTTTTAATATTTTCAAGTACAGGCCGCAATTGTTTTTTATATAAAACAATCATTGATAGGTCGCGCGCAAGCTGCTCTATTGCTATTTTTTCTGTAAGTTTAAGATTTTCTTTCCAATATTTTCGCCATTCTAAAAATTCAGTTAATTTTTTTGCCAAAATATTTTTATATCTATCACTAAGTGTTGTGTCTTTTTGAATTTCTTCAACTGTTTCTGTTTTGATAAAATAGTCAGGAAGCATATAAAATGAAAGATCCTGTGCCATTTGATATATGCTTGATCTTCCTTTTTTTATATCTACATTGTCAAGCCAAAGCGATTTTTGTATGCGTATTGTTTCCTTTTGTTTTTCAGGGTCTTTTGTATTTTCACTATCTTTTATAATATCTAGAAATTTTTTTGTTTCAATGCGATCTGCCATTGATTGATTGATTGCTTTGGTTGAAATACCAATTGCTTGCAAAAGTTGACTTGCTTGTTGCTGCTGGCTTGCTTTTTTTTGTTGAATTTCACCCCAACGAGTATCTATTTCTGAAGCATACCACTGCTCATCAAGCTTTCTTAAATCACTTCCTATTGCAGTAATAAAACCAAAATACAATGCTTCAAATGGCGTCGTGCTGTCTAATTTAAAAGTTAATTCACATTGCGGCTTAATTGGTCGTAGTTTGTAGTGTTTTGGGTCTAAGGCTTTGCTTATTGAAGTATAAGCAAATTTTCCTTTTTTCACAGTTTCTCCTTTTGATTTAAATTTTTCTTTGTATTTTTCAACATATGCTGCTTGTTCTACACCTTCTAATTCTACAAATGTCTTACCACTCATAATTTATTTACAGGGCAAGAATCGCCTTTATAATCACTATCTTTTTAAATAAATATATTATAATAACATTATGGTAATATCTAAGGGTAATTCAAAGAACCTTGCAATGTTGGTGTTTAGTATATTGTTAATTAGTTTATTGCTAACTTCAACTGTTGTTAGTGGGGGTGGTGGTGAAGGGCAAATATGCAATGCTAACAATCTGAGTAATTGCAGTATAAATAATATTATAGATAAGAATATGGGTTGTTATAATGGTGTGTGTACTCTTCTTTGTGGGCAAGGTAGGCCTCTTTGTAAAGAGGGTCATAAATGTGGTGAACATGTTGACGGGAATCCTACTACTTATGCAGGAAGTTATTGCGTTAAAATATTAACTGTAACACCTGTAGTTATTGCCTCAGAAGGAGAATCAACAATAGGAAAATTATTTGCTTGGAAAATGCCGGCTGAAATTTTTCAGAGTTTTTTGATGAAGTTCTTAATAATGTTTTTGTTACTGCTTGCAATTGTTTATGTGGCACTACAAACTGCAAAATTCCCTCGTGGAACTGGAGTAGAAGATGAGTTAGTTAATAAAAGCAGGTTTTTTATTGCAGTTATATTTGCTTTAATGGCAGCTATAGTTATAGCAGCAAATCCAGGTCTTTTTCCTGCTGAAATTATAATGACTAAGTTTATGATATTTATATTTATGATTGTTTTGTATTTTATTATAATAGGGCTTGTTTTTAAGGATGATCCTATTTTAAATGAGAGCCTTTTTAAGAGTATTGAAAGAAAAATAATTGCTGTGATTTTTTTGATTACTATATTTACAATGTTGTTTTTAGATACACCTATACAATTAGCTTTAGAAAATATTCCTGTTTGCCAAGATCCTACATGGAACGAAAAATTATGTAATGATGCTTCTCCAGGGAGTTGTTTGGCAGCAGATTATGCTTCTGGTCAGGTTGTCTGCTGTGAAAATGCGTATTCTTCCTCCTCTGGTAAGATAGGAAAATATAATTTGTGTAAAAGCATAGAAAAAAGTCAAAAAAATATTTTATTGCCAATGTACTCGCCAGGCACAACTAAGGATGATCTATCTGTTTGCAAATTTGATATGAATTTGTCTATGCCTTTGCTAGGACATAATATGTGTGCTGTGCTTGGCGAGTTTCTTATTGGTCCAAAAACATATCAAGATTATAAAGGATTTTTGCAATTAGCTTGGCTTCTTGCAGCTGCACTTATTTTGATTGAGCTTTGGATGAAATTTAAAGACAAGTCAATATGGTTTTTTGGTGCTATATTTGGAATTGGCTTTCTTCACTTTGTTTTAGGGATTGATTTTGTATGGTCTTCTGTTATTATATTTGTTATTTTTATACTTATCCATTTGTGGTGGAAATATAAAAGCAAAATCTTATTAAATAAGTGGCGCGCCAAACGAATGGGTGATTTGCGCAAAATAGGACAAAAAATACTTAAAAAAGCACGAGAAGCAAAAGCAATTACTACTAATATTAAATCAAAAACAAATGGACAAGAAACTATGAAAAATATAGAAAAACTAAAAAATTTGTGTGAAGATCTTGGAGAAAATTTAAGCACATTTAATACAAAGTTAGAACAAATAAAGAAAGCTGCTGAGCTAGACTTTACTGAAACCCAAAAAAAAACTGACATTGTAAATGAGGCACTTAATAATATGGAGGAGGATCTTAAAAGGATAAATAAAAAAACAAAAGAAGAGGAAGAGAGACTCGAGAAGATTAAACATATAAAAAGTGAAGAAAAAGATACAGCACTTTCTGGTGTAATTGAAGTTAAGATTTTAAAACAAATACAAACATATATTAATAATGCTATAGGAGTAAAAAATATAAATGATCGTGTAAAAAGCTTAGATAAAATTTTGAAGGGTAACCAAAACAATAAAAGTAGTAGTAATATTGTTGAAGTAATAAATAATATAGATGGGAATATGGATAAAATTATTTTTGCTTTTACAAATGTGTTAGGTGAT